>JAPOLP010000716.1 GCA_029977045.1 Planctomycetota bacterium | reverse complement strand
GATCGATCGCCAACCGTAACCTCGCTGCCAGAAGAATTGCTCGGCAGATTCAGGTTCTGGTTGAAGAATCCGTGGGGCAGGTTTTCAACCTGCCAGGCGCAAAGAAAGAGGCAGGTTGAAAACCTGCCCCACAAAGGAAACCCACCTTCCAACAAAGCCTACTCTGCGGCTGGCGGAGCTGGCTCCGCGGCAGGCGTTTCTGGCTTTGCGGGTTGCTCGGAGGGAGCAGCTGGCTGCTCAGCTGGAGTTGCGGGTTTGGCTGGTTCAGCAGCGGGCTGTTCTGGTGGTGCGTCTGCCGGCTTTGCTGATGGTGGATCAGTGGTTTCTGGTTCGGCTGGAGCGTCGGGCTTCGCCGGGTCCTCAGTTGCGGGAGCGGCTTCAGGGGTTGCTGGTGGCGAGTCGAGGCTGGCGATGACCGTGGCGTCGCGGAGAGTCTGGCCGAGCTGCAGTTTCAGGGTGTCGCGTTTCTGCTGAAACGTGAAGAAGTCGCGACCGATGTCGAGGACCTCGGCGTCGAAGCCGGCGTACTGCAGGCGTTCGCCTTTTCGCAGGATGATCTTCTGGTTCGTTGACTGATCGCGGAGCCAGATCTGCTGGTCGGCGTCAGCGGCGACCATTCCGGTGAAAACCGTGAACTGAGCTTTGTCGTCTTCAACCTTGATCGCGACTTTCAGTGTCGTCGTCTGCGGAGTCTCGCCGCCATCGGTCACCTGGACCGGAACCTCGACGTCGCCGATCTGCGAACCCGAAGCTGGTGCGAACTTGAAGGTCTTCGACGCTTCGTCGTACGAGACGCCTTCGGGGGCTCCCGGAGCGACGGCCAGTTTCAGCTCTTCGGCGGGAGTCTCTTTGTCGGCAGCGGTGACGCTGAACGACGCCGTCTGGCCAATCGTGACTGCAATCGGGTCAGTCGATGCCAATTCGAGCGTCGGGGCGGTGTTGACGTCTTTGAGTGTCAGCGTGAAGTCGGCTTCAAACGGGGAGAGCAGTCCGCCGCCGCTGGCCTTCAGCTTGATTGTCTGATCGCCCGCCGCTGCGTCCTCAGCCGGTGCCCAGGTCAGCTTGTCGCCTTCGAGCTTCATCCCGGCAGGAACGTCGCCGGAGAACTCGTATGAAACCGCACCGTCACCTGGAGCGAAGCCGGTCGCCTTGGCGGTGACTTCCAGCGTGTTGCCACGTTCAAACGACTTGCTGCCGATCAGGTCAATGCGTGGTGCGTACGGAGCTGGCTTGGCAAACGGGTTCTGTTCAACAAACGTCGCGAAGTCGGCCAGCGTGGCCTCGGCGAAGTCCTCGTGAATCGGTGAGAGTTCGACGATGTCGTCCGCTTTCGCTTCCAGCGTCTGTCCGTCCGCCAGTTCGAGCGTCCAGGTCTTCTCGACCATTTCGGAAACCGTGACGTACTTGCCGCCGACGCGGATCTCGAACGGTGCTTCTGCAGGAAAATCTTCGACTGACTGAACCGTCAGCTTGCTGCCGTCGAGACTGGCGACTCCCGTCCGACTGAACAGCGTCGGACCTTTGACGTCAGCGTCAGCCAGTGAGAGAGCTTCCGCTGTGATCTTGAGCGTCAGCCGCGGCTTCGCTGAGTTGTCGAGTGCTTCGATGCTCATCCCGACGATGCGGTGCAGAACATTCGCCCGGTGAAAGCGGAACAGAAATTCCTGGAGCTGCTCAGCCGTGCCGTCGCCGTCGACTCGGACGCGAATTGTTGAGTAGGTCTTGTCGCGAGCCAAAGACACCCGCTCGGTCGAGACGTTCGGGCTGCGGAATCCGGCAACGATCTCAGCCAGGTCAGTTAGCCACTGCTGATAGGCGTTTGCTCCCTGCGACGAGTTCGATGACAGGCTGCGGTCCTTGAAGCCGACCATCCGCCGTACCTGGCTCATGCCGAGCGCGACGTCATCGTTGGCCTTATCCAGCTTGCGGGTTTCCGCATCGACCAGGTCCTGCTGCTTCTGAATCGGAGCGGCAAAGGACTCCCACATCATCGGAATGACGACAAAGACGCCGAGCGATCCGAGCAGAACGATCAGCAGCTGTTTTTCACTCTTTTTCATCGAAGTTCTCTTCGAGTCAGTCGGGCTGAGGGAGTGCGTCCTGCCGCCATTCTGGACGCTCAATTCCGTGTGTGCAGTTCAACAAGGACTGGACTGCCGGATGCCGCCGGGCAGTTCGAGGCCGGAATCCACTCCAACCGGTCGGTTCTCTGGAACGCGAGTGGACCAGGGACCAGAGTCACGGATCCGCAAAGAAGGTACTTTCGTCCGCCAGTTTTGGCACTTTCTGGAAACTGCAAAGCCCAGGAAGCCGGCTGACGAGTGACCATCGTGAGGATAAGTCGCTCGACAGGCCGGAGTAAGGGTAAAGAGTCGCTCGGAAACGTGGTTTCAGGGCGTGAAACTGCCTCAAGCGGCGCGGAGTACCTGCGAGAGCGGCGGGATTGGCAGGAGATTCCAGTCGCAATGCTCGAATCTCACGGAGGCGGGTTGCCGGATGGCAGCCCCGGATGACCACGGGCACGGATTGGCTCATTGTGACGGTCTGGCAGCAGGCAATAGCATCATTGGCAACGTCGCCCGGCAAATCCCGGCGACCTGTCGTTTGAACCTGAGCCAGGCTGCTCTGACTTGAGAATCCGCTGCTGGACTTCCCTGGTATCGCTGCAGAACGCAGCATCCCATCATTCATTTCAGACCGACCTGACCTGAAAACGAGCCGTCTGATGAAAACAGGTTTGCGAAACAAACTGGTTCTGTCTGTTCTCCCGCTGATGCTGGCCCTGTCACTCTCGGACGCGCAGGCTCAGTTTGGAGGCCCTCCGGGCGGTGGGCGAAGCCGAGGCGGATTCGGTGGCGGCGGCTCAGCCGAACTGCTGCGGAACGAAGCCGTGCAGAAAGAACTCGGCCTGACGCCGGATCAGATCAGCAAGATCGAGGAAGCTCAGCGCGGAATGCGCGACAACCCGGAGATTCGAGATCTGTTCTCGAAGATGCGGGAAGTTTCGTCCGAGGAACGCGGCGCGATCTTCGCTCAGGTCCGCGAGATCATGGAGCGGCAGACAACGTCGTCCATCTCGGAAGACCAGAAGAAGCGGCTCGGCGAACTCGTGCTGCAGCAACAGGGGATGCGGGCTCTCTCGGACGATAGCACTGCGAAGTCGCTCGGCCTGTCCGAAGATCAACAGAGCCAGGCGAAATCGATCGTCGACGAGTACGAAGAGAAACGCCGCGAAGTCCGCTTCAACCGCGACCTCAGCGACGAAGACCGCGATGCTCAGCTCGAAAAACTGAACACGGAACGCGACGAGAAAGTCGGAGCGATCCTGACTGCACAGCAGCGTTCGACGTTTACTCAGCGACAGGGCCGACCGTTCGACTTCTCTGGCGGATCGAATCCCCCAGCTGGCCCGACACCGGTCACCGGTGCTCCAGTCGCTGGTGCCGCTCCGGCAGGCCCGCGACCGACAGCGATTGAAACCGTCGTTCCGGAAGGTGCCGAAGCAACGGTTTCGTTCGGCGGCGGCGAGCGTGCGGAAGGCAAGCCTGTCGAAGAGATGTCGTTCAACTTCCGCTACGCCCCGTGGGAAGACGTTCTCAAGTTGTTCGCTGATGCCAGCGGCCTGACGCTCGACCTCTACGCCATTCCTCCGGGCACGTTCAACTACTACGACAACGGCAAATACACCCCGACACAGGCTCTCGACATCCTGAACGGCTACCTGATTCAGAAGGGTTTTATCCTGGTTCGTCGTGACGAGTTCCTCGTCGTTTTGAACATCGACTCCGGCATCCCGCCG
>JAPOLP010001170.1 GCA_029977045.1 Planctomycetota bacterium | reverse complement strand
GATGCGTTCGTACGTCTCGATCAGGCGATACAGACTGTCGAGCGACTTGCCAACTTCGGCGATGCGTTCGTCGCTGAAATCGATCGGGCTGCGGTAGTGCGTGGCCAGCAGGAAGAAGCGAACCGTTTCCGGATGATGCTTCGAGAAGACCGCCGTCTTGACGGATTCGGCTCCAGCCGAGCCCGCCAGCTTGTTGGCCATCTGAGCTTCCTGATTCGCTGTCGCGTCCGCCGGCGCCGTGTCGCCATGCCGGTCGTGCTGGCCTCCGACTTTGCCGGCCTGGCCGCTGGCCTGCATCAGGCCGTTGTGCAGCCAGTACTTAGCGAACGGCTTGCCCGTGCAGCATTCAGACTGAGCCAGCTCGTTCTCGTGATGCGGAAACAGCAGATCGAGTCCGCCGCCGTGAATATCGAACGTCTCGCCGAGATACTTGCCGCTCATCGCCGAACATTCGATGTGCCAGCCTGGCCGGCCCGGTCCCCACGGACTATCCCACGCCGGTTCGCCTTCTTTTGAAGACTTCCACAGTGCGAAGTCGGCAGGGTTCTCCTTCGAGTCGTTGGCTTCGACTCGCGTGCCGGCGAGCACTTCGCTGATGCTACGACCGCTCAGCTTGCCGTAATCGTCATCGGATTCCGTGCGGAAGTAGACGTCGCCATTGAGCGGGTACGCGTGGCCCTTCTCGATCAGCCGGCTGATCATGTCGAGCATTTCGGGGATGTGCTCGGTCGCGTACGGAAAGCGGTCGATCGTGTCGACGCCCATCAATTGCAGGTTGTCAAAGTAGTCCTCGGTCATCTCCTTCGCGAGGTCCGTGACGTCGCGACCGAGGTCGTTGGCCTTGTTGATCAGCTTGTCGTCGACATCAGTGATATTGACGATCCAGGTGACGTCGTAGCCGCTGTAGGTCAGGTACCGCTTGACCGTGTCAAAGATGACCGGCCCGACCATGTGCCCGATGTGAGCCGGCTTGTAGACCGTCGGCCCGCACAGATACATGCCGACCTTGCCGGGGTTGACGGTTTCAAAGTTCTCTTTGGTCCGGGTCAGTGTGTTGTAGATGCGGAGGGGCATGGTTTCGCTGAGGGCTGAGGGGCAAGGGATGAGGGAAATCAGTTGTCCTGGTAGAGCAGGACGGCGGCGTCGGCGGAGATCGATTCGCCGCGACCGATCGGTCCGACGTTTTCTCCAGTCTTCGCTTTGACATTGACGGTGGAGACGTCCAGATCGAGCAATTCCGCGACTTGCTGAGCAATCTGCTGCTTGAACGGCGAGAGCTTCGGGCGTTCGGCGAAAATCGTGCAGTCGAGATTCGCGATCTGCCACCCGCGTTCGCGAACAGCTTTCAAAGCTTCGGTCACGAAGACCGCCGAGTCAGCTCCGGCCCACTGCGGATCAGAGTTCGGAAACCACTCGCCGATATCTCCGAGTGCGAGGGCTCCCAGTAGAGCGTCGGTAATCGCGTGCAGCAGGACGTCGGCGTCGCTGTGTCCGACCAAGCCCAGGTCGAACGGCACGCTCACACCGCCCAGAATCAGCGGCCTGTCAGGGCCGAGGCGGTGTGTGTCGTGTCCGAGTCCGATCCGAACCGGGGGAAGAGTCATGCTCGCACGCCGTTGCGCTGTCGCTCAATGAGAGTCAGAAAACTGCGGCCTCCGAGCCGCGGGCGGGGATGATAGTTGTGCTCGAAAACAGCCACAACGCGAGTGCTCGGACAGGAGACATCGGCAAGACGGAACAGGAATGGGGTCCGGCGTACCTCAGCTAGCGCCTGACGGCAGCGGCTGGGGAGACGACGTGGGACCGTGAATCTC
>JAPOLP010001208.1 GCA_029977045.1 Planctomycetota bacterium | reverse complement strand
TCACGAACTCGGTGTCGACACGCTCGAACAGCTGCGCGAAGCCTGTGAGAAAGGCGACGTTGCCGACCTGAAGGGCTTCGGCAAGAAGACGGCGCAGACGATTCTCGAAGGTCTAGACCAGATCGAGCAGGCAGGACAGCGGGTGTACCTCGCCGATGCGCTGCCTGTCGTCGAGGAAATCGTCAGCTCGCTTGAACTGCTCGATTCAGTCACGCAGGTCAGTGTCGCTGGCAGCTTTCGGCGCCGGAAGGAAACGATCGGCGATCTTGATGTGCTGGCAACGTCGACGGACTCCTCTGAAGCAATGGACGCACTGGCGGCGCACGAGATGGTCGAAAAGGTGCTCGCTCGCGGCGAAACGAAACAAAGGGTTCGCCTCAAGCCGACCTTCGACGGTGGGACAAAACTCGAAATGGACCTGCGGGTTGTTCCCGATGAGTCGTACGGCGCGGCGATGCAGTACTTCACGGGCTCGAAGGAACACAACATTGTTGTCCGGAAACGGGCGCTCTCGTTGGGGCTCAGCGTCAACGAGTACTGTGTTTCGCGGGACGGCGAGTACGTCGCTGGCCGCACGGAAGAAGATGTATACGCGGCTCTGGGCCTGCCGTGGATACCGCCTGAGATTCGAGAGAACCGTGGCGAGTTTGATCTCGCGGAACGCGGTGAACTGTCGGAACTTGTCGAACTGTCTGACATCCGCGGCGATCTGCACATGCACACGACCGCGACCGACGGTAAAGCATCGATCCGTGAGATGGCCGAGGCCGCGAAGGCTCGGGGGCTGAAATACATCGCGATCACTGATCACTCGAAACGAGTGACAATGGCCAACGGCCTGGACGCTGACCGCCTGCGGGCTCACTGGAAGGAGATTGACAAGGTTCGGTCGGAAGTGTCGGGAATCGAGATTCTGTGCGGCATCGAATGCGACATTCTTGAAGATGCAACGATGTACCTGCCTGACGACGTGCTCGCTGAAGCCGACTGGGTCATCGCCGTTCTGCACTACGGACTGAAGCAGCCTCGCTAGCAGATCAACAAGCGACTGCTGACCGCGATCCAGAACCCGCATGTCTCAGTGATTGGCCACATGAGTGGCCGAATCATCGGCAAG
>JAPOLP010000587.1 GCA_029977045.1 Planctomycetota bacterium | reverse complement strand
TGGAAGTGGCGGTGCGTAATACCCTGGCGGGCCTGCGGACGCGTCGAGCAGAAGCCCGCACGACGGACGACGTTGTCCAGACGGCACTCACACATAACAAGCAGGTTTTCCCCGGTGTTGCCTGAACGGCGCTGAGCTTCACTGAAGAAGCGGCGAAGCTGCTCTTCACGGAAGCCGTAATAGAACTTGATCTTCTGCTTCTCAGCCAGAGCGATCCCGTAGTCGGACTGTTTGCGGCGGCGCTGAGCCATTCCCGGCGGGTACTCACGAGCTTCAAACGCCTTCTGAGCCCCCGCGTTCTCGAACACGACAGCACCCAGGCGACGATTCACCCGGCCTTTTGGTCCGGTATACCGACCCATCGAGACTTCTCCGTAACAGCTTATCTAGCAACACTTTGAGATTTTCAAACGCCCGGACACTGGCCACAGGGCGGATTTTCCGTGCGGGAAAGCGGGGAACTGTAAGCACCTGCGACCGGCGATTCAAGCAACGGGCTCAGGTCCTGAACGAGCCAGAGCCGCTACCCGAACAGCTTAATACAGGGTTCGCCTTCGTTGAGCGTTGGACGCTCGGGGCGCCCGTTGTAACGGAACGTCAGGGCTCGGTGGTCGAGGCCCATGATGTGCAGAATCGTCGCGTGGATGTCGTGAACGTGCATTCGGTCTTCGATGGCGTGCAGACCGAGTTCGTCGGTGGCTCCAATCGTCTGACCGCCTTTGATGCCGGCTCCGGCCATCCACATCGTGAAACCGGTCGCGTTGTGGTCGCGACCATCGCCTTTTTCACTCATCGGTGTCCGACCGAACTCTCCACCC
The DNA here is from genome assembly GCA_029977045.1 of Planctomycetota bacterium. Classification (GTDB taxonomy): domain Bacteria; phylum Planctomycetota; class Planctomycetia; order Planctomycetales; family Planctomycetaceae; genus JAPOLP01. The sequence continues at coordinate 3,717 of JAPOLP010000587.1, read as the reverse complement.
CAGACGACCAGCGTAGAATCCAGCAGACCTCGGCGTTTCAGGTCCTTGAGCAGTCCGGCGACCGGTTTGTCGCTCTGGCCACAGTTGGTCGTGTGGTTTTTCTCGATCGCCGAGTGTGCGTCCCACTTGCTGCCTGTGCCGTGATAAAGCTGCACGAATCGGACCCCGCGTTCGACCAACCGCCGGGCCAGCAGACAATTGCGACCGAACGTCTGCGTCTCCTTCTCGTCCATGCCGTACAGCGACTGCGTTTCGGCGGTTTCATCAGCCAGGTCGATTGCCTCGGGGGCCGAGGCCTGCATTCGGAAGGCGAGTTCGTAGCTGGCGATGCGGGCGTCGAGTTCTGTCTGCTGCGGGCGTTTCTCGGCGTGGCGGCGGTTCAGTGTGTCGAGCAGACCAAGTTTCGCCTGCTGCCGCTCCTGCGAGACTCCATTAGGCGTCGCGAGATTCGCGATCGGAGCCTTGCCAGCGTGGAACCGCGTGCCCTGATAGGCGGCGGGCATGAAACCCGAGCCCCAGTTTCGCGGACCGTTCACTGGATCGCTCGGCAGGTCGGGGATGACGACGAACGCCGGCAGATTCTGGTTTTCCGTGCCCATCCCGTAGCTGACCCAGGCTCCCAGAGAGGGCCGACCGGCAGTAAACACGCCGGTGTTCATCTGGCAGACGCCGCCGGAGTGATTGATTCCGTTCGTCCAGCAGCCGCGGAGCACGGCCAGATCGTCGGCGCAGGTCGCTGTGTGCGGCAGCCAGTCAGAAATCCACAGGCCGCCTTCGCCGTGCTGCTGCCACTTGCGCTTTGGGGCGAGCAGTGCCGCGTCGTACTCGCCCATCGGAGTAATGACAGGCTTGAACGATTTGGGCAGCGGCTGCCCGGCCATCTCGGTGAGTAGCGGCTTTGGATCGTAGAGGTCCATGTGCGATGGTCCACCTTCCATAAAGAGGAAGATAACGCTCTTCGCACGCGGAGTGACCTGCCCCAGTTTCGCCGAAACCGGGGATTCCACAGCACTTCCCGACGCCAGCAGTTTGGACTGATGGTCGTCCGCGAGCAGCCCGGCAAGAGCCAGCGCTCCGAACCCACCACCTGCCTGCATCAGCATCTCACGCCGCGTTTGCGGCTGTTCGTGATGCGGAACTCCGGACATTTGAGCGAGTCGGGAAGTTGTCATCGGTCAGGCTCCTCGATTCTGCCCTACACAATAAACGGCCTACTTTTCGTCGTCGGCACAAACCCAGCCGCCGAGGGTGGGCTCGTAGTCGACCAGTTCGTTCTCCGAGAAGTAAATCGCGATTTCGCGGGCGGCGGCTTCGGGGCCGTCACTGCCGTGGACGAGGTTCATCTGGCGGCTGATTCCGTAATCACCGCGGATCGTGCCCGGAGCGGCTTCGCGACCGTTCGTCGAGCCGAGCATCGTGCGGACGACTGAGATCGCCTGCGGACCTTCGACGACGAGGGCAACGACCGGGCCGGCGGTGATGAAGTCTTCCAGCAGCGGATAAAACGGCTTTGAGAGGTGTTCTTCGTAGTGCCGAGCGGCGAGTTCTTTCGTCACGGACAGCATCTTCAGGCCGACGATCTTCAGGCCGCGACGCTCGAAACGGCTGTAAAGCTCGCCAACCAGGCGGCGTTGTACGGCATCGGGTTTGAACAGAACAAAACTGCGTTCGGTGGCCATTCCTGTGGGTTCTCTTCTGATAAATCTGGTTCTGGAAATCTGGTAAATTCTGCCCCGGACATTGGATCGAGGCGGAAGGTGGGAATCGTTGAGATTCAGGCGGGAACGGAAGGCTACCGCAGGGCGGGCATTCTCCGCAACGAGCCATCAGACCTGATTGATGACCGATGGGAGAGCCTTGATCGGTGAGAACCCTTTGGTAGGATTCTGCCGCCTGTCACCGATCGGTCTGCCATGTGTTTTTATGCTTCGCAGAATGTGCCGATCGGAGAGACAGGATTAACCGCAGCCTCTCGTGATCAGAACACTTCAGATTTCGAGACGGCGGTACCTGTGTGAGTTCACTCGGCGGGCCTATCCGGCGAGTGTGAGAAATCCCGATCGTGTCTTTCCGATGCTGATTTCCTTTCAGACCGCGGCGCTCGCTTTGGCGGGTGTGCTTCTGCTGCTGGTTCTGGCCGTCTGGCTGCTATTGCTGCAGCCGGCAGGACGGTGGGCTCATTTCGTGCTTATTCCCGCGTTTGAGCCTGCGCTGATTCCTGATGGTCCGATCCCGCGCTGTCATGCCCGTCGCAAGTGGCACCCTTTGGCAGCCCGTCGAGGTTCGCCGGAATGCGTTTTTACGCAGCTCCCGGTGCCCCGAGTCGTGCCTGCACCCCGATTCTGAACTGCTCTCCTGGTTCGCCATCTCACGAATGTCTCGACGCGACCGCCCGATCGCAGGGCTCGCTGCCGAGCGCTGAAGTTCTCTGTTCGAGATGACGCGCGACCGTTGCCTGGCGACGTTCGCCGACATCGCTGCCCGGCTGAATCGGCTCCGTGCCGGCAGCAGGAGCGGCTGCGTCATAAGGGTCGAACGAGGATGACCAATGGAACCAATGTCCGCCGTTGTTGGCGTGCTGCTCGGTGCAGCCGTGGGTTTCTTTTTCGAGCGGATTCGTCGCGGATCCGCCTATCAGGACCGGGATCAGATTCTGGAGCAGGCGAAACGCGACGCCGATTCGCTCCGCAAAGACGAAGAACTCAAGAATCGAGAGGAACTGCTCAAACGCCGCGAAGAACTGGAAGCATCACTGGCCGAAACGCGTGACAGCCTGCATCAGCGGGAACGCGAGCTGGATCGCCGCGAAGCCGGACTCGATGACCGCAACGAGGAATTTCAGAAGCGAGAGAAGATGGTCGAAGGTCAGCAGCAGAAGCTGGCCGCCCGGTCGAAGGCCGTCGAAGCCAAGGAACGCGAACTCGACCGCGTGCTCGCCGAAGAGCAGCAGCAGCTTCACAAGATCAGTGGCCTGAGCAAGGAAGACGCGACCGAGCAGTTGCTCAAACGCATCGACCGGCAGCTCAAGGACGAAGTCGGCGGCCTGATCCTGAAGTACGAAGGCCAGTTGAAGGAGCGGCAGGATGAGCTGTCCCGCGAAATTCTCGGCATGGCGATTCAGCGAGTCTCGTCGGCGCACACGTCCGAGATGACCGTCTCGACCGTCGACATCCCGAACGACGAAATGAAGGGCCGCATCATCGGTCGCGAAGGCCGCAACATCCGGGCCTTCGAGAAGATCGCTGGCGTCGACGTCATCGTTGACGACACGCCAGGCGTCGTCGTCGTGTCAGCGTTCGACAAAGTTCGCCGCGAAGTCGCGCGACTGGCACTCGTCAAGCTGATCGAAGACGGTCGCATTCATCCGACGCGGATCGAGGAAGTCGTCAACGAAACTCAGAAGTAGATGGACGCATACATCCGCCGGATGGGTCAGGAAGCGTGTCACGAAGCCGGCATCGTCGGATTGCACGACAAGCTGGTCGATCTGATGGGCCGTTTGCACTTCCGCACGAGTTACAGCCAGAACGTCCTGCGGCACTCGATCGAGGTCTCGCACATCACGGGACTGCTGGCCGATCAGATGGGCCTCGACGGAACGCTCGCCCGCCGAGCCGGCTTCCTGCACGACATTGGCAAGGCTGCCGACCACGAAATGGAAGGCGGACATCCGGCTGTCGGAGCGGAACTGCTCAAGCGGTACAACGAAGGCGAAGT
>JAPOLP010000543.1 GCA_029977045.1 Planctomycetota bacterium | reverse complement strand
GACTGTCTCATGCCGGCATCCTTGCCTTGAACAACGCGAGCGTCGAGGAGAGTGGTCAGGTTGGCTGGTCCGGCCACTGATCCGCGTCGACGCAGGCAATCCTTTTGCCCAACGCCAGCCAGGAACTCGGCAGCCGAGGTTCTGACGCGTCTGCGTCAGCCTGCAGGCCGGACAGAACACCTCAGAAACCACCAGATTTGGACGGACGGAAAGCCCGATCCAGGAAGAGTCTCTGGACGATAGGCCAAATTCACAAAATCAGGCAAGACCAGAGATTCAGCTCAAGATGTCGTGGACGACGTGCCCCTCGACGCCGGTCAGCCGCATGTCGAGCCCGCCGAAGCGGTACGTCAGGCGTTCGTGGTCCATCCCCAGCAGATGCAGCATCGTGGCGTGCAGGTCGTGCATCTCAACGCGGTTCTCGATGACCTTGTACCCGAATTCGTCCGTCGAGCCGTAAGTCGTGCCGCCCTTGATCCCGCCGCCGGCCATCCAGATCGAGAAGCCGTACTGGTTGTGGTCCCGCCCGTCGGAGCCCTGAGCGAACGGCGTCCGACCGAATTCGCCGCTCCAGACGACCAAAGTGCTCTCGAACAGGCCGCGTTCCTTGAGGTCAGCCAGCAGCGCCGCGATCGGCTGATCGACCGAGCGTGCGTTCTTCGAGTGTCCGTCGCGGAGATTTCCGTGCTGATCCCAGCGGTCTCCGTTGCCGCCGGGGCAGGTCAGTTCGATGAAGCGGACGCCGCGTTCGACGAGCCGCCGGGCGATCAGGCAGACTCGACCGAACGTCTGCGTGTTTCCGAAGTCGGCTTCGAGCCCGTACGCCCGCTGCGTTTCCGCTGTCTCGCCGCTGATGTCCATCAGATCGGGCACGGCGGTCTGCATTCGGGCAGCGAGTTCGTAATTGGCGATCGCGGATTCCAGCTTGTCGACGTGTCCATACCGGTCGAGCACTTCGCCGTCGAGCTTCCTGAGCAGTGCGAGCTTGCGATCCTGCAGATCGGCTGAGGCTTCCGATCGGCGGATGTTCGCGACCGGCGGGTCCTGAGCGGCGAAGACTGACGCCTGATAACTCGCCGGCAGAAAGCCGCTGTTGAAGTTGTCGAGGCCGCCGGGCGGGATCAGTCCGCCGTTGAGCACGACGAAGCCCGGCAGCTCCTGGCACTCACTGCCGAGCCCGTACCCGACCCACGCACCCATACTCGGTCGCCCCTGCTGCCCGTGTCCGGTGTGCAGGAAGTAGTTCGCGTTGGTGTGCTCGGGGAAGTCCGACGTCATCGACCGAATGACCGCCATGTCGTCGACGTGCTGGGCGACGTGCGGAAACAGATCGCTGACCGGAATCCCGGACTGACCGTACTGCTGGAACTTCCACGGGCTGGCAAGCGTGTTGCCGATATTGTTGAACTGCGTCGGCTCGATCTTCGCCGCGAACGGTTTGCCGTTGTCCTTATCAAGCCGCGGTTTTGGATCGAACGTGTCGACCTGGGAAACTCCTCCGTCCATGTAGAGGAAGATTACGTTCTTGACCTTCGCATCGTGATGCGGCTTCTTCGGAGTAAACGGCGATTTATCCAACGACGGTGCCGCAACAGTTTCGTCACCGAGCATCCCGGCGAGTGCGACCGCTCCGAAGCCATTCAGACACTGAGCGAGCATCTCGCGCCGAGACCGAGGGGCAGCAATGAATCGATGGCAGTGTGACATGGTGAAATCCAGTCGGTGCACAGAGCTTTGAGGTGGGGGCGATCAGGCAGGATCAGCCAGTTTACCGTTGCAGATACAGTCGCTGAAACCCATTCGGTTCCGCCTCTGCGTCGCGCGGCCTTGCTGGGTTTCGGTCGAGGGGCATCGTATCATCTGGCCCGAACCAGACGTCGAATGACACTGACTGAGAGAGTTCTTCGGGCAGACGTGCAGCGTGGCACTGGCCGGAACTCTGGTGGCAGATCGCCTTACTGCTGCTGACGTCGCCTCGCGCGAGGAATCGTCCATGTTTTACCGCTCACTCCTGCTGCCCGATCTGCGCGAAAGCCTCGCCGAACGTGACGTGCCGGCGCTCGCGGAGTTCTGCAATGCGCTGTACCCGGCAGTCCTCGCGGAAGTGCTCGAAGACGTGTCGGCCGAGGATGTCTGGGCGGTGCTGAGTTCCTGCCCGCCGTCGCGGCAGGCGGAAATCTTCGGGTTCCTGGAAGGCATCCGGCAGGTTGAACTGGTCGAAATTGCGCCGCGCAAGGAGCTGTCGAAGCTGATCGAGGAGATGGCTCCCGACGATCGCGTCGACTTCCTGAGCCTGCTGGAGGACGAGCAGGTCGAGGAACTGCTGCCGCTGATCGCTCAGGCCGAGCGGGCTGACATCCGCAAGCTGCTGGCTTATCCGGACGGCAGTGCGGGCTCGATCATGACGACCGAGTACGCGTCGCTGCCGGAAGAAATCACGGTCGCCGACGCGTTCGAGCAGCTCCGCGTGCAGGCGCCCGACAGCGAAACGATCTACTACATCTTCATCGTCGACGACGGACGGCGGCTGGACGGCATTGTCTCGCTGCGAGAACTGATCCAGGCGAAGCGGACGGCGAAGCTCGCTGAGATCATGCATCGCGACGTGATCTCGGTCCGAGTTGACGATGACGAAGAATTCGTGGCCAACGAAGTCGCGAAGTACGACTTCCTCGCGATCCCCGTCGTCGACAATCAGAACCGGCTGGTTGGCATCGTCACTTACGACGACGCGCTGGACATCATTCAGGAAGAAGCCGACGAAGACGCTCAGCTGCAGGCGGCCGTTCTGCCGTTTGAAGACAGCTACATGTCGACGCCGCTGCTGGTGCTCGCCCAGAAACGCGGCGTCTGGCTGGTCATCCTGCTGGCCGCCGCCCTGGCCACCGCGTACGCGATGAAGCAGTTCGAAGATATCCAGGAAGCCTATGTCTGGATGGCGTGGTTTGTCCCGCTGGTCCTGGCGAGTGGCGGTAATGCGGGCTCGCAGTCAGCCACGCTGATCATTCGCGAGATGGCGACTCGCGAAATGGATGGCGGCGATTTCGTGACGATCTTCTTCCGCGAGCTGAAGCTGGCCTCGATGCTCGGTGGAAGCTTGTCGCTTCTGTCGTTCGGTGCAGCCATCAGCATGGTCACGCTGCCACAGTCCGGCGTTGTCGCCCTGACCGTCTTCCTGATGGTCGTGATGGGCACCGTCACCGGTGCGATGCTGCCGATCCTGTTCAAGAAGCTGGGCATGGACCCCGCACTAATGAGCAACCCGCTGATCGCCGCCCTGGTCGACGTCTTCGGCGTCATCATCTACTTCAGCGCAGCTGTCTTGGTCCTCGGCCCGGTGTCACGCGTGGCCGATTAGATTCTGGCGACGTCGTCCAGGGGCCAGGAGACTTCGCGAAGGCATTCAGGAGGGCTGCGCACATGACGCTGAATTCCAAGCGATCAATTGTGCTCGTGGTCGGCGCGACATTCTTTTCCCTGCACCTTGTTTCCCACTACATCCATCCAGGATTGTTTGGCCTGGGTTTTCATCTTCTCGCGTTCCTGGCATCTCTGTTGGTTGTCTTGTTCACAGTGAGTCATTGGATTGAGTGGGCCATCTCCAGGAATGAAGAAGCTCGTCGCCAGCGCGGCCAATTGTTTGTGATGAGTCTTGTCATCCTCGCTGCCGCAATTGCTGTCCCCACCTGCAAGATGTCCTATTGCCGAGGACTACCAACCGGGTCATTTGCCATGGCGTTCGATCGTCAGGCGTGGGCGCCGATGCCACGCGGGGACAGCAGCATCAAAGACCGACAGAAGATGCTTGCCGACGTGATTAAGAACGTCGTCGAAGGGTGCACCTACGAGGATGTTCGCGCTGCACTCGGCTCGACGGAAGACGCCAGTTGGCTCGATGAATCAGGAGGAGACAATCTCAGTTACTACATGGGGCCGGCGCGCGATGCCATGATCCCGATTGACGGAGAGGTGCTCGTGATTCACTTCGACGCAGAGGGCCGGGTTTCTCGCTGGTACACCTTCATTGACTGAGATCTGCGTCCCGATACGCACTGGCAGAGCCAGACGCACACACAGACGTCATTCTTCGGTGTCCGGTCGCGGCAACTCGGGAATCGAGTAATACGCGGAACTGCCGCCGGCCATCGGGCTGCTGGCCTGATTGAGTCGCCAGAGTCGGTGCGGTTTCAGTTCGTGCAGCATCGCGCAGCCGGTTGATCCGAGCAGGCTGACGAGGGCGGCCAGAGCAAGCAGTTGGCGACGAGTGGTCATGGCTGGCTCCGGGTTGTCCGCTGGTAGAATGTCGCTGATCGCTCCGCGATCGTAGCGATCCGGACGAAACGCTTCGATCGCGGAGCGATCAGCGACTCTGGCTTTGCGGTGTCTCAGCCAACGGCTGAGCGGGCTTCGTACTGGTTCAGTTTGTTGTAGAGCGTCTTAAGCGCGATTCCGAGTTCCGCGGCGGCTCGTGGTTTGTCGCCGTGGTACTTATCGAGCGTCCGGTAGATGACGTCCATTTCGATATCCCGCAGCGACTTCGGCTGGTCGGAACGCCAGACGTCTTCGGTCGAGCTGTTTGCCGAGGCCGCCTTCACTCCCGACTTCGTCACGCTGTCCGGCAGGTCGTCCGGCAGGATGGTCTGGCCGTCGCACAGCGTCAGTGCGTACTCGATCGTGTTCGCCAGCTCACGGACGTTGCCCTTCCAGGCGTGCTCTTCGAGCAGCTTGACCGTCGTCTTCGCCAGCTTCGCCAGTGGCG
>JAPOLP010001069.1 GCA_029977045.1 Planctomycetota bacterium | reverse complement strand
GGTTTGGCGGGGAACCGGGGGCCAACGCCCCGCGGCTGATCCGGTTGGTTATTCGTGGGAGGGCGGCTTTTTCACCATTGCGGAGTAATCGCCGATTGCCGACTGAGCCTGCTCTTCAGTGATGCGTCCTGCGGCGGTCTGGGCTGCGACCATCTGCTCGAAGCTCTTTACGCACTGGGCGGAATCGAACTTTGCGAAGCTCAGCATGTCTTCCACCGAACTTCCGGAAAGGACTTTTGTGACGTGGCTGGTGCCGTCGGGGTCGACGACGACGTGCACCTCGGCGGTCTGTCCGAACAGGTTGTGATAGCTGCCCATCACGTCCTGATAAGCACCGACTAGGAACAGAGCGAGGTAGTACGGCTCGCCATTCAGCTCGTGCAGTTCCAGCACCTTCTTGACGTCTTTCTGATCGACGAAGCGTTTGACGCAGCCGTCGCTGTCGCAGGTGATGTCGACCAGCGTCGCGGTTTCCTTCGGGTGTTCGTTCAGCCGGTGAATCGGCATGATCGGGAAGAGCTGGTTGATCGCCCACGAATCCGGCGCCGACCGGAACAGCGAGATGTTGCACAGATACTTCGCGGCCAGCGTTCGGCTGAGGCTGTCGAACTCGGGGTCGGCGAGGTCCGCTTCGCTGGCGAAGTTCGACGCCCGGTCGCAGATATCCCAGAAGAGCACCTCGCCCTTCGCCCGGTCTTCAAGACTGATCAGCCCCAGATTGAACTGCACGTTGAGGTCGTCCTTACTCTCCATCGCGTCGTGGTAAGCCTCGCGATAGTTCTTCGGAGAGATCGAGTCCAGAACTTCCTTCAGTTCAATGATGACCTGCGGATCGTCGTCGTCGATCGTCACCGCCGGCGCGTTGTCAGCGAAGGTTTCGATTTCGTCGCGGACTGACGTGACCGTGATCGAGTGGTAAGCCGACATCACGCGGCCACTCTCGGTCACCAGATGCGGATGCGGCACGTTGTCCTCATCGCAGACGGCGCCGATTGTGTACACGACGTTGTTGGCGAACTCCTCGATCGTGTAGTTGATCGAGCCTTCAAACGTCGTCTTCGATCCGTCGTAATCGACGCCCAGCCCGCCGCCGATGTCGAGGTACTCGATCGGCACCTTCATCTGACGAAACCGCGAGTAGACGCGGGCGGCTTCCTTCATCGCGTTCTTCACGCGTTTGATGTTCGTGATCTGCGAGCCAATGTGGAAATGCAGCAGCTTGAGCGAGTCGAGCAGGCCGGCCTCTTCCAGCAGCCGCGTACACTGCAGCATTTCGGAAGTCGTCAGGCCGAACTTGGCCGCCTCGCCGCCGGACGCTTCCCACTTACCCGAACCTCGCGAGTAGAGCTTGGCTCGCAGGCCGAGCAGCGGCTTGACGTCCAGCTCGCGGCAGAGCCGGATCACCATCCGCAGTTCATTCAGCTTTTCGAGCACGACGACGACCTGTTTGCCGGCCCGCGTTCCCTGCAGAGCGAGCCGCAGGAAGGCCTCGTCCTTGAAGCCGTTGCAGATCAGCAGCGACTCCGGTGGCTGTTCGAGCGAGAGCACTGCGCACAGCTCCGACCGCGATCCGCATTCGAGCCCGATGTGCTGCGACGCTCCGGCTTTCAGAAACTCGGAGAGTACCTCGCGCCGCGGATTCACCTTGATCGGAAAGACTGGGAAGTGCTCGCCCTTGTAGTCGGTCGATCGAGCGGCGGCTTCGTACGCATGGCACAGCCGCATCAACTGGCTGCCAAGGATCTGCGGAAAGCGGACAACCAGAGGAGTCGTCAGCCGGCGTTTGGCGACGGCTTCCTGCACGATCTCGAAGACATCGACTTCCCGCTTGTCGCCGTCGACGGGCCTGACCGAGAGGTGGCCGGCGCGATTAATGTGAAAATACCCGCCGCCCCAGTTCTCAACGCCATACAGCTCGGCAACTTCGTCCACAACACGCAGGCTCATTACTTCGGTCCTCCTGACCCCAAAATCGGTCCATCTGGTTACTGCCCATCAACAGCGGCAGACAGTATCTGATGCGCAGCTGCCGGCATACAGCGAGTCTGTGAGCCGCGGTTCCGCATCAGCGATCTGCGAGGGCGGCGTTGCGGAAGGTTTCCTGGGCTTTGGCTCCGTTGCCGGGGAAGCCGGCGTGCTGGACGAGCCACAGGGTGATGAGGCCTCGGTCGGTGTGCGCGGTCGTGTTCGTCGAGTACGCGCCGCCGTGGCCAAACTGCGTCGGGCTGACGGAGAAACCGAAGCCGTAGCTCTGCTGCAGATCAGCCGGAGTCTGGCGGCTGGTCAGAGCTTTGACGGACGCTTCGGAGAGGTAGCGTTTGCCGTCGAGTTCTCCGCCGTTCAGCAGCATCTGGTAGAAGCGGCAGACGTCGTGAGCTGTCGAAAACAGGCCGCCGGCGGGCATCGGGAACCGCTGAGTTCGATCGGTCAGTGGGTAG
>JAPOLP010000718.1 GCA_029977045.1 Planctomycetota bacterium | reverse complement strand
CGTCCTCGTCACATTAAAAGACATTGTCACTTCTCGGGTGGCCGGGTCGATGCCGATATTCCCCCATGTCACACTCGTACTTTGCGAATGGAACTCTGCGAACAGCAAACCATCAAAGGGGTCGGAAAAGGGTCGATTCGTAAGGCTCGTTTGGGAGGCTCGTTGGATCTGAATGGACTGGGATCGATTGCGGGGCGAACGCACGTGCTCCCACGGTGCCCAAACACAAGGCCAGCGCCCACAGGCCGCGCCCCCTCCGGCTCGACGCCATCGTTCACGCTGCGTGACTGAGACGACGCGAACACCACGCTCTGCCGAGTCACAGAGAACGGTGAGACCGTCGCGGATGCTGCGGAATCGCCAGCCAGGATGACGATCGATTCCATGATCCATCAACAGCTTCTCCTCGGTCTGTCCCTCACCCAGCAGTCGTCGCACAGCGTCAGCCTTTTCGGCGTTGGTCAGCGGAAGTGTCGCAATCATCGCGAGAGCAAGCGCGAAGTTGTTCTCGCTCTTTGAACCAGTTGAGGGCTCTTCACCGGTGGATTGCTCGACTTTGGGGGAAACGGAATCAGACGACTGTGTAACACTAGTGATATCAATGTGTTGAAGCCCCAGTTCGTCCGACTGTCGATCCGGATGTTGCGAGTTCAAGTCCCGTCGGGGTTACTCAAAAGCCTCGTTGCCACACACTGGCAGCGAGTTTTTTTCGTTGGGTGTTCTTCTGATCCAGGACTTGATTCAACCTCGCGCGCCGTTTCGTCGACGACCGTCGTGAACTTCCTGATGTGGCAGGAATGAATTCCGGGTGCGGTGCTCGCCAGTTTCTGGCTAAGCGGAGTCGAGGATGTTCCGCCGGAGCTTTCGGTACGCGTCGGTTCTGAAGTCGACGTCAGTGTCCTGGGCTGGACGAACCGGGACGCCAACGAAAAAAGCCGGCTGCGATTCTGAGGGGATCGCGACCGGCTTTTTGTTTTGCGTGTTCTGGTTGGGCCTGAGCCGCACTCTCTGACATCATCCCGCGAGGCAAGAGTCAGATGCGGCTTTTGATTACAGGCTCAGAACGCCCTTGGCTTCCAGGTAGGCGACGACTTCCTGTGCCAGTTCGTCGATGCCTTTGTTGTCGGAATCGAGAACCAGTTCCGGGCTCTCCGGAGCTTCGTAGGGATCGTCGATGCCGGTGAAGCCTTTGATCTCGCCAGCGCGGGCCTTTTTGTAGAGACCCTTCGTATCGCGGGCTTCGCAGGTTTCCAGCGAGGCGTTCACGAAGATCTCGATGAACTGGCCATCGTCCAGCAGAGCACGGACGGCGTCGCGGTCGGCTTTGTAGGGCGAAATGAACGCCGTCGAGGTGATGACGCCGGCGTCGGAGAACAGCTTGGCGACTTCGCCGATGCGGCGGATGTTTTCCGCGCGGTCTTCGGCGGAGAAGCCCAGGTTCTTGTTCAGGCCGTGGCGAATATTGTCGCCGTCCAGCAGGTAGGTCCGCTTACCTGCTTCATGCAGCAGGTGATCGACGACGTTGGCGATCGTGCTCTTGCCGCAGGCACTCAGGCCGGTGAACCACAGGACGGCGCCCTTGTGGCCAGCCTGCCGCCACCGCGAGTCGCGGTCCACGTTGTGGTCGTGCCAGGTGATGTTCGTTGCTTTCTGATCGCTCATGTCTGCCTTTCGGGATGGAAAATGCCCTGTCTGAATGTGGAATCTCGCCGCAGTTCGGGCGGGAAATGCTGAGTAGGCTCGGGATCGTAGAGAAAGCCGCAGAGCGGGAAAAGCCCGCAAAAATCGACGGTTTTTGATCGTTTCGGCTGGGCTGTCGCGAGACCGGTGAGATGGCAGCCAGGAAATCTTTTCGGATTTCTGCACGGATTGCCGTCGGGATTGGCACTACTGGAGGTAACGCCGAGTCGCTGCGGCAGAACGCCGTCGACTGCGGCTCAAACGAAACAGATTTCAGCTCTTGCTCATGGAGCTTTGCGATGCGGCTGACACTGAGAACTCTGCTGGCTTATCTCGACGATATTCTGGAGCCGGCTCAGGCACGCGAGATTGGGGCGAAGATCAGCGAGAGTGGCTATGCGTCGTCGCTCGTTGAGCACATTCGCGAGGTCATGCGGAAGCGTCGGCTGGGAGCCCCTGATCCCAGCGGGCCAGGCATGGGGCTCGATCCGAACTCCGTCGCCGAGTATCTCGATAACACGCTGACTCCTGAAGAGGTCGCGGATATCGAGAAGATCTGTCTGGAGTCGGATCTGCATCTGGCCGAGGTCGCGGCCTGCCATCAGATTCTGACGATCGTGCTCGGCGAACCCGTCGACGTTTCGGATCGAACTCGCGAGCGGATGTACGTGCTGGGCGCGTCGCGAAAGGCCAGCGTCGTCAGCGAAGCTGAACCGAAGAACGGCGAACCTCGAAAACCAGTGCCATCGATCACGGGCTCGACTCAGCCTAAACCGGAACCTGCAAAGCCGCGCGAGTACGAAGGTGTTCCGGACTATCTGCGACCGACGCCCGTCTGGCGTCGTGTCGGACCGATCGTCGCGGGACTGGTGATCGGCGGCGTCTGGCTGACGATGATCTGGTCCAGTCCGTCGGTGATTCGTCCGTCATCGAGTTCTGGCCCCAGCGCGGGCGAGCAACTGGCCGACGCATCTGGAGCGGAAGACTCGGCAGCCGCGATCGCTGATGGAATTCTCAACGGAAATGACGGCGTACCGGAGAATTCGGAACCAGAGATTCCGGATGACGACACGCGCACCAACCCCTTGCTGGCGACGCGAGAGAACTCGCCATCGATCCGGGACCTGAACGGTTTCGACCCGCCGCCACCAGCAGACGCGCCCGATTCAGTTGGGACGCCAGTTGTCGCGACTGAGACAACCGTTGCTCGACCGGTGACGCCTGCGGTTCCTGAGCAGGCGGTCGCCACAACAGCAACAACGCCAGCAGCAACGCCGACGACCGTTCCTCGTTCCACCGAGCCAACAACAGTGGCGGCTGTCACGCCGACCGGGACCAGGTCATCTCCGGCAACGGTTCCACCTGAGCCGATTCCTGCGACGCCGCAGCCAGCGGAGCCTGCCGTTGTTGAACAACCACAGTTTCAGCCCGCTCCCGAAATTCTGTACGCGTCGCGGGACGGCGTGTTTCTGGTGCGGACGGCAGACGGTTGGCGAACGATGCCGCGCCGCTCGATGGTGCGAACAGGCGATGCTCTGGCAGCTCCGGAGCCGTTTTCAACGCTGCTCGACGTGACACCGCTGGGGCTGACGATTGAAGTCTTCGCGGGCACGGCGCTGGAAGTTGTCGGTTCGTCTGATGAAGCGGGCCTCGTGCTGCGGCTGAAGCAGGGCAGACTGGCATTTCAGAATCGAACGATTGCCGACCCCGATATGCCGGCAACCGTTGGCGTGTTGATCGGCGACGAAGTTTTCCACCTGGTGTTTTCGTCAGAGAACTCAGTTTGCGGGATCGAAGTCGTGCCGACGGAGCCGCAGAAATTTGAGGAATTGCCGTCGGAAGATCAGTTCGTTGGAAACCTGTTTGTCGGGCGAGGGACAGTAAATGTCAGTGTCGGCAAGCCCGGCGGTCGGCTGCTGACCGCTCCGGCCTGGCTGCCTCTTACCGTGTCCATGCGGCAGCGTATGGAGCGGGCGGGTGAGGACGTTCCCGTTCTGCCAGTCCCGGAATGGATGGATCTTGAGAACGATCGAATGTCCGCGGCCGAGCGGCGTTACGCATCGCGGTTTGAAAAGGAACTTGATCCCGAAGTACCCATTCATCTCAGCATTCCCG
>JAPOLP010001130.1 GCA_029977045.1 Planctomycetota bacterium | reverse complement strand
TGCGTTCAGCGACAGCTCGCAGGCCGAGGCCGCAATTGGCTGCGTCTTCGACACGCTGCTGCCGGCCTATCTGGAGTTTCACGCCGACCTGCTGTTTCATCTGCAACCCGCCGAACTGCAGAATCCGTTCTTCCTCGGGCGCTGCTTCGAGGCGGCCCTTGAGGCTGGTGGTCCCTGGGATGAACCAGGCAGGATCGTCGACGAAGCACTCGCCCGCCTGAATGACTACGTCGGCTATCGACCTATCGCCGTGCTGGAAGATGGTCGGAAGATGACGCCGTATTCACGCGAGCGGTTTCGTCCATTGCCGTTGTACATCGCCGGAGCGGGAGTCAGTTCCGGGCCGCACCAGGCGATTGTCGAACGGGCTCTCGAACTGATGGCATCCGTGCCGCCGGAAGTTGTCGGCGTTGCGTACTTCGATCTCGACCGTCTCGACGAACTGTCCCTTGATGTTCGGGCTTACGATCACGATCACCCGGCGTTCAAGCGGACCAACTACCTGTTTGGCGAGTGGGACCCGCACCTGATCGACAACAGTGGCTACTACCGGCGATTTATCATCCGGAAGATCATTCTCGATGCACTTGTCGACTGGGTCGCCGCTCAGAAGAACCAGGTCGAAGCCATTTTCGACGCGGGCTCAGTCCTGTGCGGGACGATGCTGATGGCGTCGTCGATCAGCGGCGACGGACCAGCGACGCACGATTCGACGATCTCACTGACGGCACTCTTGCCGCTGGTCGCGCGGCAGCGAGACGACTTTTATCTGCGGCTGATGCAGAGCGTCAGCGGCGCGCGAGCAAAACGGCTACTCAAGCACGCTCAGCAGACTCAGCAACCGTTCGGCCATGTGCGACAGGCGCTGAATCTCCACTTGGCCCATTACGGAGCACGGCAGGTTCAGTACCGGACGCTGGCTTCGCTCTACGCTCGGATGGGGCACGCCGAGGCTGCTCGCGAACAGGCCGCCATCATCCCGTCGACATCGGCACGCTTTGAAAGCGAGATCCTCTGCCGTGTCTCGTCGGCAAAGATCGACCTCGAACGCGGCAACCTGGAGTCAGCTGACGATGCACTGCGCGAAGCCGAAGACCTGCTGACCCGCGGCATTGACTGCGGCGCACTCGTCGACCCCTGGAACATCCTCGGATTTCAGGGCAACTACCCACTGTTCGCCGCCCGCGAAGACAGCATTCCCGATCAGCGCATCGAGATCCTGCTCGACATCATGGAGCGGCTGTTCGGTGTCTTTTCGCGAGCCCTCAGCGAAGCCGCCGCTCAGGGAAAGAACGATCTGCTCCGCAATCTGACGCGTCGCTTCGAGGAACTGACCACCTGGTGGGATCAGTTCGCATCGCACGTCGTCGAGGACCTGCCGACGGTGATCGGTGGTGAGGACCTCGAATCCGCCCGGCATGTCGCCCAGGCCCTCGCTGAGTGGCGTGCCGCCGGAGAAAGTGCGGGAGACATCTCGTTCTGGCGGGGACACGTTGACGTCTTCACATCGGCAAAGAGCTTCGCGTGCGTCGTTGAATCGCTGCTGGCTCGGGATGATCACGTCGCTGCGATGGCACTGCTGGTTCAGTGGCTGTGTACGGCGGACGAAGTCGGGATCGAATCAGGGCCGTACTCAATTCACGCGTTGCTGATCGAGTGGATGAAGCGGGTCACCACCGGTGACGATGGCAACACGCCACACTGCGACTGGCCGGCAGTCCGTCGACTGTTCGCATATCTTGAAGCCAATGCCGGCAGCTACTGGGATGTCCCGCAACTTGACGCCGTTGCTGCAGGAATCGCGAGCCGCGAACAGGAACCTGACCTCGACGCCTGGGACGTTGAACGCGGTGACGACTGGCTCAACGCTGACGACTCTGATGACGACGACGAATCAAACCTGTTTCAGGCGGCGTACGACGAAATCACATTCAAAGACAGCACGGACGACGGTGTCGATGCGGAGATCCTCGACGGCGGCAGTGTCCCCGGCAATACCGAGTTCGAAATTCTCAACCGTGAGCTGGAACCGCGAATCAAGTTCATCATGGCGCTCGCCCAGTTGTGGCAGATCGCGGCGTCGGCAATGGCTGCACAGCATCCCGCGAATTCAGACGGC
>JAPOLP010000717.1 GCA_029977045.1 Planctomycetota bacterium | reverse complement strand
CACGAGCGACGAGTTCCCAGCTTTGAAGCAGGTCTCGACTGGGGGCTCGCTCCACTCGGCCCCAGCCACCCCATCAGCTCGCTTCACGCCGTCCGTACGTGTTCTACGCCAGCACGGGTTCGATCAGCTTGCCGTGGATGTCCGTCAGACGGAAATCGCGGCCCTGGTGCTTGAACGTCAGCCGTTCGTGGTTGATGCCCAACAGGTGCATGATCGTGGCGTTGAGATCGTGCACGTGGCCCGGGTCGCGGACGATGTTGTAGCAGTAGTCGTCCGTCTCGCCGTGAGTCCTTCCGGTCTTGATTCCCGCACCGGCCATCAGCACGGTGAAGCAGCGGGGATGATGATCGCGCCCGTAGTTGGCTTCGGTGATGTTGCCCTGTGAGTAGATCGTCCGACCGAACTCGCCGCCCCAGACAATCAGCGTGTCTTCCAGCAGGCCGCGTTCGTCGAGGTAGTTGATCAGGGCTGTCGTCGCCTGGTCGGTGTCATTGCACTGGCCCTTGATGGCAGCCGGCAGGCCGCCGTGATGATCCCAGCCCATGTGGAAGAGCTGGACGAAACGGACATCGCGTTCGGCAAGCCGTCGTGCCAGCAGGCAGTTTGCCGCGTAACTTCCGGGTCGGGAAACATCGGGTCCGTACGCGTCGAGAATGTGCTTCGGTTCGCTGGAAATGTCGAGCAGGTCAGGCACCGACGCCTGCATCCGGAACGCCATTTCGTACTGCGCGATTCGCGTCTGAATGTCTGGATCGCCGAGCCTGTCGAACCGCTGCTGGTTGAGCGCGGCGATCCGGTCGAGCGTGCTGCGGCGGGCTGCCTGGTTGACTCCGGGAGGATTCGACAGATACAGCACAGCGTCGCCGGTGTTGCGAAACTTGACGCCCTGGTACTTCGACGGCAGGAAGCCTGAGCCCCACAGGCGGTCGTACAGTGGCTGATCGTTGGGTCGACCGCTGCCGAACGACGTCAGCACGATGTAAGCGGGCAGGTCTTCGTTCTCGCTGCCGAGTCCGTATCCAACCCACGAACCGATGCTCGGTCGTCCGGCCAACTGCGAACCCGTCTGGCAGAACGTGATTGCCGGATCGTGATTGATGGCCTCCGTGTTGACCGTTCGGATCATGCACAGCTTGTCGGCGATGGTCGACATGTGCGGAAGCAGCTCGCTCATCCACATGCCGGAGTCGCCGTGCTGAGCGAACTTGAAGATCGATGGCGCGACGGGAAACGACTTCTGCCCCGACGTCATCGTCGTCAGCCGCTGCCCCTGGCGGATCGAGTCCGGCAGATCCTCACCCCGCCGATCGGCGATCGCGGGCTTAGGATCGAACAGGTCCATCTGCGATGGCGCTCCGGACTGGAAGAGGTAGATAATCCGCTTCGCCTTCGGAGTATGGTTTGGAAAACCCGGCAGTCCCGTCGCGGCGTCCGCTCGATTGCCGGCGAGCAGTCCGCCCAGCGCAGCCGTCCCGACTCCGAGCGACGATCCCTGAAGAAAGACGCGGCGATTCAACGTATCCTGCAGACTGAAGGTGGCGTGTTGATTCATTGATTGTTACCAGTTTGAACGAGCAGGCCGCTTGAAACGCGGCAGGTTGTGTTGTCGTTGCCGCGTTGCTCGCGGCCTGCGGTTCTGGGGGCAGGATCACTCGCGCATGACGAACTCGTCGAGATTAAGCAGTACGTTGGCGGTCAGCGTGTAAGCAGCAAGGTCGGGTGGATCGAGATCGCTGGCCGGCGCAGTTTCTCCGAAGCCGAGCAGAGACTTTGTGGCTTCGGGTTCGCGTTTGAAGCGGTCGCGGTCGGACTTCAGGCCGTCGACCAGGATGGCGACTTCGTCGTCGGTCGGCTGGCGGCCAGTTGTCAGGCGGAAGCCGAATGTCACTCGCTGGCTGTCGGCAGTGCCGCCTTCGCGGAGCATTCGTTCGGCCAGTTTGCGGGCGGCTTCGACGAACGTGACTTCGTTGAGCAGCGACAGCGCCTGCAGCGGCGTGTTCGTGCGAGATCGCTTGACCGTACAGACCTCGCGGTTCGGAGCGTCAAACAACAGCATCGTTGGCGGAGCCGCACTGCGTTTCCAGATCGTGTACATCGACCGCCGATGCAGCCCCGGCCCCTTGTCGTGCATGTAGTTTCTGAGGTCGCCGTACCGGCTCGTTTCGTCCCAGACCCCCTCGGGCATGTAAGGCCGGACGCTCGGACCGCCGACGTCTGCATTCAACAGGCCACTCACGGCAAGAGCCCGGTCGCGAACCAGTTCGCCCGGGAGCCGGAACCGAGGACCGCGTGACAGCAGACGGTTGTTCGGATCGAGCTTCAGGTGGTCCGCCGTCACTGCGGAACTCTGACGATACGTCGCGCTCATCAGGATCAGTTTCTGGAATGCCTTCAGGTCCCACTTCGCAGCAGGTTCTCCGCTCACGGTGGGAGAAACCGTCGGCTGCATAAACTCAGATGCCAGCCAGTCGAGCAGTTGCGGATGGCTGGGGTACTCGGACTGTGATCCGAAGTTCTCGGACGTCTTGACGAGGCCCGTGCCGAAGAACCGTTCCCAGATCCGGTTGACCTGGACGCGAGCCGTCAGCGGGTTCGAGTCGTCAACGATCCACTGTGCCAGTCCGAGCCGATTGACGGGAGCACCTTCTGGCAGCGGCGGCAGGAACGCCGGGACGCCGCGTTCGACCTTGTCAGCCGGCTTGTCGTACTCGCCGCGAGTCAGCAGAAACGCGTCACGCGGAGCGACCTCTTTCATCACCATCG
Source organism: Planctomycetota bacterium (assembly GCA_029977045.1). GTDB lineage: Bacteria > Planctomycetota > Planctomycetia > Planctomycetales > Planctomycetaceae > JAPOLP01. The sequence goes on along the minus strand of JAPOLP010000717.1, from coordinate 1,036 downwards.
TCGTCGGCAGCGAGTCGCGGTATTCGGCGACTTTTTTCTTCGCTTCCGCAAGCTGCTGCTCGGCCTGACGGATCGGGTTGTCGACGTTTTTCTGGAAGTAGTCGGCCAGCACTTTCTGCTGAGCTTTCGATCGTTCGTCGGCTTTCGCCAGCAACGCACTGCGAATCTCCTGCGGCAGGCCACTGCCTTCAAAGCCCAGCGTCTCCGGAGCCAGAGTTGAAGTCGACACGCGAAACCGCCCGACGTTGTGATCGCCGAACTGCGAATCGTGCCGCAGCGTGACCGTCAGTGTCGCATCGGCGGGAACATCGATCCGCGTCTTCGCGACCAGCAACAGCCGGCGATGCAGTCGCTTGTCGGCGCTGTTTCCGTCGATGGCCCAGCCCTTCAGGCTCTTTGCTCCCGCCTTTGAAGCGTTGCCGGCAATGAACTTCGATTCCCAGCCTGACTGATCGTAGTCCGCCGTTGATCGAGCAAACTCGACGTCGATCGGCTGCTCAAGTTTGCTCGACGAAATCGTTGCCGACACGCCGGTCAGCACAAAGTTCCCGTTGAAGCCGCGACCGAGACTTTGATTGGGCAGCGACGCATCAGGAAACACGTCGATCAGCAGACCGCTGAAGTGCTTCGAGCGGAGCGGCGCCGCGACCGTGTAAGCGTCGTTGCCTGGATTCTTCCCGCTGGCGAGCCACGAGCCGTCATCCTGCTGAGTCAGCGTCGCGCCTCCCTTCGAGGACACCGCTGCGTTTTCCAGAAGCTGCCAGGCCGGGACGTCGTCACCGAGTTCCTTGCGAGCCTCGTCAGCCCACGCGGTAACGAGATCCGGCAGCTGCTTCTTCTCGGCGGCCACTTTGCCTTGAAGTGTCTTGACGGCACCCTCCAGCGCCGCGAGCTGTTCTTTGTGTTCTTCAGTTTCGATCGTCAGCAGCGGCGGCGTGTTACCTCCGGCCTGTCGCCCGAGCACGCCGCTCTCATCAACCGAATTGAAGAACGCGAAGAGCTGATAGAACTCTCGCTGCGAAACCCGGTCATACTT
>JAPOLP010000771.1 GCA_029977045.1 Planctomycetota bacterium | reverse complement strand
CGCGAGAACTCCGCATGGTCGCCGGACTGCAGAGCCTGGCAGGCGGCGTCGGTCAGTTCGGTGAAGCGCTTCATCGCGGCAACGACGGCGGTGTCGCCGCGGTTGTAGCGGGCTCGCAGCGGAGCGTGCATCACTTCGGTCGGCTCGCCGGCTTCGCGGCTGAAGGCGACATACAGCGGCGGCAGTAGTGACGGGGCGAGCGATTCGTACGTGCCGCACTCCAGGCCGTCGATGACTTCGCACTGGTCCTCGGCAAAGTCCATCGAGACCAGGCCTTCGTAAACCTGAATCACCCGGTCCTGCAGCCCGCCCGTGATACCCAGTTCGGTGTTCTCAACGTGCAGCGCCAGCGACGCGAGGACGCGCGGCGGGATCTCGATCTGGTAGAAGTCCAGCAGAGCCCGCAGCGTCGCGACAATGATGGCACTCGACCCGGCCAGCCCGACGGCTCGCGGGATGTTCGATTCGTACCGGATCGAGAAATTGCGATCGTGCAGCTGGCGGCCCGTTCGCTGGCAGTACTCGTTGAAGCACTTGATCGTCGCTTTGACCAGCCGCACGCCGCCGTAGTAACCATGCAGCTCGACATCGTGCTGCAGTTCGTTGATCGACCGGAAGCGGCTGCGGTCGTCCTGGCTGAGCACGATCTCCAGCTCTTCCCACTCGTAAAGGACAACCTGCGCAAAGTAGTTCCGCACGATGACGGACAGCGTCCGACCGTGGTAACCATCCGACGGATTGCCAATCAGCCCGGCTCGTGCATAAGCCCGGCGACGAATGAGTTCCATGCTGAATCTTCCCTGCCTCGACAGGAGAGTTAACGAGTTTTCGTTGACGAATTCCCGGCCAGACAATCCTCAAAATGATTTTGTGAACCATGATTCTGTAACTGCCGGGCGGGGCAGAATCATGGTTCACAGGTTCATTTCAGGCTGCCGCATTCCGAGTTGGCTCTCTCGGCTTCGTGCTCTTCAATGCTGTCAGTCTAGGTCAGGCTGCCAGAATTCGTAACGCGTTCTTGTCGCCCGGCTGGCCGGAAAACCAGTGCACGGAGCGGTCAATGCGGCAGAATGGGTTCAGACATCCTCAGATGTCATTGGATCCTGAATTTGTTTCGCCAGGCAGTGGTCAGAAACAGTCTGATTCAGCTCAGTCAGACAGAATTGAGCCTGCCCGGACGTCTCGATACCGTGCGATCTGGCGTCCCGTTTTCTCAGAACCTATTCAAACCGTTCGACATGGCTATCGAATTTCAGTGCCCCGAATGCTCCGCCGCGATCCGCGTGCCCGATGCCGCGTCAGGTAAGCAGGGGACGTGTCCCGGCTGCGGAATCAAGCTGCTGGTGCCCGTTGTCGAGATTCCTCCCGAGGCCGCAGCACCGGCGACCGGACCTGTTCCGCCGGAAGTTGCGCCGCCTGTCGATCAGTTTCCTGCTCAGGCCTCGCAACTCGGATTGCCGCCACAGGCTCCGAATCAGCCTCACTTTTCAGGGCCGCCGCAGCCGCAGTTTCCGACCACGCCACAGTCTGTAAGTCCGAGTTTCCAGCCTGGTGCTCCGTTTGAAACGCCGGCTCCTGGACCGGTCGCTGGCCAGCAAGGCAATCCTGCTTCCTCGTTTCCGCAGCAGCCGATCGTCGCCGGACCGACGCCGATCGCCTCGTCCGTTCGTCGTCGGTCGCGCCGCAAGAGCAGTGCCTTGTGGTTTCCAATTGTTTGCGGGATCGCTCTGGTAGCTGGTGCGGCGTGGCTGTGGATTCCGAGAGCGAACATCTCAGGCGACCGGACTGCTGAATTTGTCACAATGCAGGATGGCCTGCCGCCAAAACAGATTGCGGCCAGCATGGCTGATGTGAAGGCCAGCGTTCGCAAGCGAGTTCTGGAACGATTCGCGGAAGACTCCGAATGGCTCCGCAGTTCGCATGCTGAGGTCGAGTTTTCCGCCGGCAACGACGCTCTCGTTATCCGCGTTGTGGAAGGCCAGCAGACCCGCCTCGTTCGCTTCCGGATCGATCAGGGGCTACGGGAGTGGTACACCGCGAACGGCAAACCTCTGGACGACGATCACATGTCCAACCTCGGTAAGTCGCTGACTGAGTTCGTTGAAGCATGGGACGTTGCAATCCGCAATCAGACCGGTGTCGACCAGATCATGCGGTTTCGCGATAGCGTTGGTCTTGCCGGCTGCGTTTACGGGCTGGGTTACAACGTATCGGCGCGAGTCGACGGCAAGCTATATCCCTGCATTTACGAGGACGACAACTCGCTCTACTTCCTGCTGCCTCGCGACACGAAGAAGTTTCAGATCGTCGGCTTCCACTCAAACGGCGATCCTGCCGACTTTCCCGGTGAGTATCAGGTGACGATTAAGACTGCCGGGTAAGCCGGCTGAGCGATCAGTAGGAAAGCGAAAAGGCCGGCTGCAGAACAGACTGCAGCCGGCCTTTTATTTTGATTGAGCGCAATCAGCTCAGGCAAACAGTGTCGGGACGTGTTCGGCTTTCACGAGTTCGCGAGGCTGGTTCAGGTGGTTGTAGACAACCGTCTGTGGATTGATGCCGAACGAGTGGTACACCGAGGCGAGCAGTTCGCCGGGATGAACTGGATCACGCAGCGGGGCCGAGCCGGTCTGGTCGGATTCGCCGTGGACGTAGCCGCGTTTGGTGCCGGCTCCGGCGACGATGCCGGTGTAGCAGTACGGCCAGTGATCGCGTCCGTCGTCCGAGTTGTTGTTTCCGGACGTGCTGACGCCTCGCTGCGGGCTGCGACCGAACTCGCCGATCGCGATGACCAGCGTGTCCTCCAGCATTCCTCGTTCGTCGAGGTCGCTGATCAGTGCGGACAGCCCGGTGTCGAGCATCGGAGCTGACTGGTTCTTCATTCGCTGCGACAGGCCGCTGTGGACGTCCCACGAGTGGTTGTTCGAGTTCGCGACCTTCGGCCAGACGACTTCGACGACTCGCGTGCCGGCTTCGACCAGGCGGCGAGCCAGCAGGCAGCAATCTCCGAACGTGTTGCGACCGTACCGCTGGCGGATCTCGGACGATTCAGCGTCGAGGTCGAACGCGTCGCGGGCCTTGCCAGACACGATCAGATTCAACGCCCGATCGTAGTACTCGTTAAGCGTGTAGTCCTTGACGGCTTGGTCGACGACTTTCATTTGCTTGACGATCGAGTCGCGAAGCTTCGCCCGGCGTTCAAGCCGCGTCGCAAAGACATCCGGCCGAAGTTGCAGGTCGTCGACCTTGATCTTCGACATCTTGGCCATGTCCATGTCGTCGCCCGGCGGGTACAGCGTGTACGGGTCGAGTGCCCGGCCGAGGAAGCCCGCCGTGCCGCCTTTACCCACGACGTTCGATTCCTGCAGCGGACGCGGCAGCATGACGAACGGCAGCATCGGCTCGGTCGGTGGCTTGATGCGGATGATGTTCGAGCCGAAGTTCGGAAAGTCCTTGGGCGACGGTGGCTCAAGCTGGCCGGACGGACTGACCTTGTCCGTCGTGTAACCCGTCATCATCTGGTAGATCGCCGCCGTGTGGTTAAACAGGCCGTTAGGCGTGTAGCTCATCGACCGGATCATCGTGAAGCGGTCGTTGACCTGAGCCAGATTCGGAAGCAGTTCGCT
>JAPOLP010000081.1 GCA_029977045.1 Planctomycetota bacterium | reverse complement strand
CTTGCCGAGGAACCGACCGCCGCTCATGAACATGCCGTTGTCGCACGGCGTGCACCATTCCAGGCGGACCAGGTATTTGTACTCGCGCGTGTCGCTGGCCATTTTGACGGTGACGTCGCCGGGCGAGACCGAACCGCGATGCAGCAGGCCGATCCCGAAACGGCTGATTTCGCGGGTCATCGCCGGGACGTTGCTTCCGCGAGCGGTGATGACTTCGGCGGGAACGGAAAGCTCAAGCCGTTCAGCCGATCGGTCATGCACGGGATCGGATTTGCCGATGCTTTCGAGCACCTGGCGGAGGTCATCGAGTGTTGGGCGGCTCCACGGATCGGCGGCAGACATCTGCAAACTCCTCGCTGCGGGACGGCTGCGTCCCGCGGTGACAGAAATCAGATCGAACGTTCCGCCCCACAATCACGGCGCGGAAACGCTCTACCTTATGTCACCCTGCCAGCGAGGCCGCCGAGAGCTGACCAAATCTGCCCCTTTGCGACGGTCAGGATTTACCGGCTGCAGCAGCCATGCGGGATTGCCGCAACCTGCTGACCGCAATGTGAGTGCCCGCCGTCAGCAGCGCGAGGCAAAAGATGATGAATCCCCAGGAAGTCCCTCCCGACTTCGGCTTGACCGGAGCCAGATCCGCTTCATCCGGCCAGTCGATCGGGCTGCCGGTCGCTGCGACGTCCGCGGCGGCCTGCGGGCTCGCCTCAATCTGAGATGGTTCAACAGGTGCGTCCGCTTGCGGCAGTGGCTCGCCCGGCGCGATCAGTGCCGGCTCGGTGGAGCCCGCGTCCGCGAGCCGTTCAACCTGGCCAGCCAGATCATCGGCTCGACGCTCGTACGACAGCCGCCGGAATGTCGAGTTGTCCGGCACGGACAGCGACGGAGCCGCGTTCGACGTCACTTTCGGCCTGACGACCGAATATTGCTGCCCGTCAATCACGACTCCGGAACCAGCCCGCCCCGGAACAATCGCCGGACCGCTGGTTCGCTGCTGAGCAGATCGAGCGGCCTGTTCAATTCGGCTCAGCCCCGGCTGCTGATTCAATACGTCGACCGCTTCTGTTTCGCCCCGGCGAATCGCGTTCGGGAACGACTGCGAGCTTCGGTCAGCACCGACCGTCTCGCCGTAGGTCTGGAAGCTTCCCGGATTGAGTCCCTGGGGAATCATCAGCGGTACTGCCGCCTCAGTATTGACGATTCCCAACTGCGACACTGACACCTGATCGACGCGAGTCTCGACGGCTCCACCGCCAACAACAGAGTCCCGCTCCTGTTCCGCCTGTCTCGCAAGAGTAGTCGCGTTCATCTCGGCGCGAGTCCGCGCGATCATCTCGTCGATCGACTGACTCCTGGCTTCCGGCGACGCAGCGCCGGCCGGCTCCGCTTGACCTTCCTCAACCTCGCTCGCTACAGGCTCAGCCGACGAACTCACACTGAGCCCGTCCGGTAGACGTGGAGCAGCAAGGCTGGAGACAGTGGGCGAACCGGATTTACTGGCAGTCCCCTTGATCTGGGCCAGCAGCTGATTGAATGCCGCATCAGATTCGCTGACCGTCGGCGTGCCCACCTGACCCTGCTGTGCCTTCGCAAGGCCTGAATCTTCCAGATGGACGTGGCCTTTTTTCGCGTTGGCTTCCGCTTCTCCGCCTGCGAGACTGCCCAGCGCAACTCGGCCCGCGACTGGCTGGGAAACCGGTTCGGCGACTTTGGGCTCCTGCCGAGATTTGACCAGCATCTGCATCAGCGTGTTTCGCGGCGGGTTCTTGCCCGTCGCAGTGTCATCCTCAGACGTGGCGTCCGTCGCTGCCGCCCCTTTGCTGGCGACTTGAGCGTCAGACTTTGTCTCTGCATCCGCGGCATCAGCTTTCGCCGCGACCGAATTTCCAAGCTTGCGACGCCGCGCCTGCTCGATCATTTCCGGACTCGGACGATGAAAGATGGAATCGATACTCGCTGCTGGCTGCTCGGACCGGGCCGTCGCCTGAGCGTACGTCTTTGCCGGAGCGATCACCGGCAAAGACGAGGTCTCTTTATCAGTTGTCGATTCCAGCGTCAGCTTCGCCGCTGGCTCTGTCACGGTCTGCTGAGGCAATGCAGAAACAGCCTGGCCAGCCGGAGCTGCGGTAACTTCCGCACCGCCTGCATCCTCAAATGACGGTTCACCGCCGAACGGATTGCGATTCAGCTCGGGCCGCACCGAGACAACGGGCTTCAGGTCGGCGTCGGCAACCTTGTCGCTCGATTCGCCGCCGAACCAGTTCCGAGGATTCAGCCGGGACTCAGACAGCTTTGGCCGCTTGTCCCAGATTCGCGAGATAAACCCGCCCTCGCCCGACGCCTGACTCAGCAGGCCACCGCCCAGCGTGAGGATCACCGCCGATCCGCAGATCGCCCGTCGCAACTGTTTCCGGTTCATGGTTCGCCGCCGATTCCGTGGCTCAGGACCGAACCGCTCCCGCCGTCCCTGGCAGAGCGACCCGCCGACAGGTCCGGCGCGCGTCCACGAACACGCTCGAATCAGACCTCCAGCGTTCACGAAATCGGCATCAGCGACTTCCGGGTCTTAACCGGACGCGACGCTTCTACCTGTTTTGCCTGAAGTGGCAAAAGCCCCGGTTCTGCCAGTTCTACCGGTTACGAAGACAGCGAAAACTGGTGAAACTTTGCGGCCTCGACACAGCCTAATTTCAGCCCTGCAGCTTCCAGCGAGCCTGGCGAAGTGTCGAATTGGAGCTGCCGGCTCGCAGCTCATACCAGACGGTGACCAGCGATCCGTCGTCGAGTTCGACCGTCGATGGGTAGCCGAGGTCGCCGGACTTTGCGTCGCCGGAAATGACGATCGGCTCGGACCACGTTCGACCGGCGTCTTCGCTGATACGGGCCTGATTGCCCAGCGGTGCTCGACGATGACCGTAGCTCATCAGCAGCCGCCCATCTCGCAGCTTCAGCAGGTGCGACGGGTATCCCCAGACGCCGATCGAATGCGGCTCGCTCCAGCTCTTCCCGCCGTCGGTCGATTCCGACTGCAGCGTTTCGTGATGGCTCTGCTTGTTGTGATTCCGAATCTGAGCGATCAGCCGTCCGTCGCCCGCGTCAACCGCGTGCAGCTCGTGATATTCGAGATGGCTGTCATCCTTGCGTTTCGGAATCTCCGTGACGTCACTCCAGGTCTGCCCGTCGTCGTCCGACATTGAAACGCCCACGACGTTTTCGTCCGTCCACAACGCCTTGCCGGCATACAGCAGCCGGCCATCGTCGAGCTGCACCGGACCGTGCGGACTGTTGAGCGGCACTCGATATCGCGCCGACCATTCAAGCCCGCCATCCGTCGAACGAGTCATCCAGGTACCGAGCTGCTCCTTACGCTGCTCAGCCGAGATCCGATCGCGAGCTCCAATCCAGCGACCGAGCTTCGCGGCGTCCCAGGTCGCTTTGCCGGCCTTCGCGTCGGCTTCCGCCTTCGCAAGACCCGGCTCGTAAGCCAGCGACGAAAACGTCGTGACAAGCAGGCTGCCCCTGGCCGTTTCCAGAACTCCCGCATCGCGGTCATCGATTGCACTGTCGATCAGCGTTCGCGGGTACGACCACGTTCGCCCGCCGTCCGAGGATCGCATCAGATCGACTCGCCCGAACGGACAGACGTGAGCTTCCCGACCTCCGGACCAGACCAGCAGCAGCTCACCATTCTTCCGCCGAGCCAGCGTCGGCCAGCCACAGTAGATATGCGGCTGCTGACTGATCACGTCGATCAAAACAATCTCCGCCCCCGGAGCCGCAACCGCCCGCGACGCTCCACCAAGCCACAATCCCGAAGCGATCGCGGTACTCGAACACAGAAACTGACGACGCGATGTGGCTTCACTTTCAATTTTCATGGCAACGAGTCTCCGTGCTGGCTGGGCTTCAAATGACAACTCGATCAACGAGCGTGCGGGAAAAGAGCCGGTTCAGTCGGCTCCGCGAGTCTGTCTTATAGCAATGCCTCAAGGCAGCTTCAGCCGCGACAGGTCGCCGGTTTCGCTGAGCAGCAGAAGAGTGCGATCGTCTTCAAACTCGACGGACTCGACGATCGGAGCCTCGAATGCCAGCCGCGTTGTTGGCGTTAGTGCAGCCGGGAATTCAGTTCCGGTCGGAAGATCGAACAGCAGTACTTCGGAATAGGTTGTCAGAACCAGCCGGCGTTTGTCCGGGCTGACGGCGGCACCGGTGACCCATGGCAGGCCAGGGAGATCGCTTACTTTGCTGAGCGATGCATTCGGTGAGCCGGCAGTTGCTGCGGTGTCCGCCACGCGGAACAGTGTTGCGGCGCCGGACTGAACCTTGCTGATGAGATACCGACTGCCGTCGAGTTCGAACGACGCCTCGAAGTCGTCGGACGCCGTAGCGGGTTGGAATGTGGCCTGGCTCTGTACGGGAAGTTCGAGCAGCGGGACGCTGCTACTGACATCCGGCGTTGAGCGGTCAGAAGCCTTATCAGCCGCTGCTGCGTCGGCTTTCGGATCCGGTTCAAGAACCTGATACAGCGTGCGCGTGGAACGGTGTCCGAGGTTTCCGACATCACCGATCCAGAGCTTCCCGGACTCGTCAATCATAACGGTTTCCCAGTCGCGATTGACCGCCCCCTTGATCTCGTAGCGCGCGATCACTCGGCCAGTGGCTTCAATGGCGTACAGCCGCGCCGGATTGCCCGAGTCTGAAAGAGTCCAGTACACGCCATCGTGACGCCGGCTGCGGGCCAGGCCCGATGCTTCCTGAATCGAGCCGTCGCTGATGCGGCCGCCTGGTTCGAGTGGCGTGATGTTTTCTCGCTGGACGGCGGGCGGTGTTGCTGCAGCCAGACGAGATCGGAGCGTCCGCAATCGCGCGAAGAACTCGGCCCGCGTCAGCAGCGTCTGCTCGCCCGATGCCGATTCGACCAGCCAGCGCAGGTCAGTCTCCGCCTCGAACGATGGTTCGCTTCCAGAAGCTGTCGACGGCGATTGCTGCGGCGAAGTCTCAGCCAGGATCCTGCCGGTTGAACTCAGAGACCAGCAGTGTTTCGGCGTCGGAAACAGGATCAGACCGCTCGGTTCGAGTGAATCCAGATCAAAGATCTCAGCGGCTCCGAATGCTGTGCCGATCACAATCGCTTTACCAGTCTGAGTCGCGCAGCAGCAAGGCAGGAAGCCGACCGGCTGCCGCATCTCCTGCACCAGCTTTCCCGCACTGTCGACGACAACTGCCTGGCCGCGGCCTCCCACTGCGATCACACGAGAAGAAGTCGCTGATGATCCGGTCCCGGGAAGCCAGTCGATGCCGTGAACTTCCTGCTCGATGACCGGGCCATTGATGACACGGGAAGTCTGTACGTCAACGAGTTTCACTCGGTCACATCCCGCGGCGATGGTCCGACCATCGAGAGACCACTCGATCGCAAAGCAGCGATGGCCAAGCGGAATCTGTGAGCGTTCCTTGAGGCCGCTGTCGTCGATGTCCCAGATCAGCAGTTCGGCCCGGTCTCCAGCCGCAGCAAGCTGTTTTCCGTCGGGACTGAAGCTGATGGCACGCAACTGGTCTTCGTCATCGTAGGCGGGATCGCCAGTCTCACCGTTTCGGGAAATGAAGCGGATCGTTCCGGCGGCGTCAGAGACCGCCAGGCGGGAACTGTCGCGCGACCAGGCAAGCGCGTGTGGCTGAGTGTTCTCCAACAGGATCTTCTGCACGACCGAGCCGGATGCGTCGACCAGCAGTACATTGCCGTTAGTGTCGCAACTGGCGATGAGGCTACCGTCGGGAGCCCAGCGAACGCAGGTGACGTGCCCCCACGGTGTGTTGATGACCTCAGTTTGTTCGGCAACACGTTCTGTGGAAGCCGCCTGCTGCGTCACCTTGAGCAACTGAATCTGCCCATCAATAGCGACAGCCAGTTGAGTTCCATCGGGTGACCAGTCAGCGGAATTAGCAATCAAACGCTGCTGGTTTTCGTGGTCGTGCAGCATCTCTCCGTCACGACTGAAGACCGACAATCTGGCGGTTCCCGACTTTACGAACCGGTCGCCTGACGGTTCGATCGCCGGAAGATGGTATTGCCCAGGCGTAACGACCGTGTGTTCGCTGACCGTTCCGTCGTCTTCAAAACTACGTCGGTCGACGGAAGGCGACCAGCTCGATGACCACAACTCCTGTCCGTCGGCACGCCAGTCGATCGAGACACTCGCTTCCGTCTGCCAGACGTGCTGTTCCTTCCAGCCGTTCGCGTCCCAGACAGCGATATGTCCGGCTCCGGCGGTCGCAACCCGACTGCCGTCAGGACTCCATTTCACGGTGTGCCAGTACCGATCGTCATTGCGTCGAACTTCGATGATCGGCTTCTGCATCGTCAGACTTGTTCCCGCAAAAGACAGGAAGTCTGACCTGGGATCGTCAGGATAAAACGACTGCCCTCTGGCAAACGCGACTGTGGGCATCTTCGCCTCCGGAAGTTCGGGCTGCCAGAGCCCAAACCGGCCGGTATTCGAATCCACGCCCGCGATCAGTTTTCCGTCAGGGCTCCACGCTCCAGATCGCAAGGGGGAGCCTTCGCCAAAGATTTCCAGCAGCGTTCCGTCGAGTGACACGCGACGAATCCCCGGACCGCTGAACGTGCCGATGCCGATCGACTGGCCGTCCGGATGCCAGCTCACAACGCCGTTGTTGCGCTGGTCTGGGAGCGGCTGACAGTGCAGCCGTCCCGCGGCGTTATCCCAGATATAAACTGTGTTCTGATAATCGCACGAAGTCAGATAGCGGCTGTCCGGCGACCAACTGATTGTGTGGGCGACAAGCTGATGTCCCGCATAAGCCCGTGCCAGCGTCCAGCCAGTCGTTTCGTAGACGCGGATGAGGCCGTCGTCGCAGCAAACCGCAACGAAGCTTCCGTCCGGACTCCAGGCAGCACCGCGAACGTCGCTCTGCAGATTCGTCCTGACAATCTGCCAGCGTCCGAGCCCTGGCAGTGAAGCCGGTTTTGAGACCAGCCCCGGCAGTTGGCTGACGTCGTCTCGCGATTGCCACAAGCGGGACACTTTCAGAGTCCCGGACGACCCGGCACGCAGCCGCACAGGCAGAATCTGTTCGCTCGTGCCTCGCAGGCCTGCGGTCGCAGCATCGCTATGGACGAGCAGTTCGTCGTCGCTCGTAAAGACGCATTCGTAGTCACCCTCGGCAATCTGAACGACGGAAGTATCACTGCTGAGCACGGCGACCGATTTCCCGTCGCGCCGCACATTGACGGTCAGCCGTGGCAGATCGCTTCTCAGGACGAAGTCGGCGAGATTCTCACGGGCGAGTTGCAGATCATTCAGCGAAAGACGCGCGGTCAGCGAATCGGCAGTGGCATCGCGGACCGCGGTTTCAAAGAACTTCACGGCATCGTCGCGGCGCCCCAGCAGCAGAAACCGATGCCCGAGCATCCAGGCGACCATGGCGCGGTACTCGGGATCGAGTGACGGGGCGACACCGCCCCAGCCCAGAAAATTGGTCGTCCCTTTCCAGGCGATTCCCAACTGCATCAACTGTGGCATCTTCAGCTTGCCACCTTCCAGCAGATCGCTGTGACTGCGAGTCATAATCTGCCACAGCAGCTCGTCCTGCTCGTCGGACACGACACCGCCGAACGCTTTGCTGCGCACGAACGCCTGGCCCATCAGCACCATCGGCATTTTCAATCGGTGACGCATCGAGATGGTTTCAAATGCAAAATCATGAGCCGCCTGGCGTCCGCGCGGACTACGCCACATATCCTGCAACGCTTCCAGAACCGTCTGCGGAGTGACCAGCGATGTCCCCATCGCGACCAGCGAACCGCCTGACTCATTTGATGTCAGCAGCTTGAGAAACTGCTGGCCATCCTCTTCGGTCAGAGAACCCGTCAGTGAGCCCAGCGCCTGCCGGGCAATCAGGCCGGTTTGAAATGCGGACGGCAGGCCGTCGTAAATGGATCGCGTTGCGTGAAAGCCATCTCGCCAGACATCCTGAGCAGCGGCTGTCTGCCCTCGAGATTCGAGCAGAAAGCCCAGCATCAGCGCAGCCAGAGAGTGGTTATGAGGATCGAAACTCCGACGCTGCCCGGACTGGCCGAGTTCAACAGCCTGACGCGCGTCCGCCTCAGCAGCCTGCAGTTCCCCCAGCGCGTAATAGGCACGCGCCCGGTCGACGAGGTAATGGACCAGGATTCTCGGTTCCGTCATCCCTCCGTTCACTCGTCCTGAAATCACGCGATCGAGTTCCTCGATCGCCCGCTCAGGCTGTCCGGAGAACTTCAGGATGCGGGTGTAGTGCCGCATCGAGACCGAATCGCGGCTGCGTTCAATCAGCGGTTTGATCACCTCAAGCGCTTTCGGCCAGTCTTCGATAAACCGGTAGACGCGCACGAGTTCCATCTGATTTGCATAGCGCCCGCGACCGTCCGGACTGAGCAACCGGTCGACAGCGGCGGCTCGCTCCATGTTGCGAACGCGATTCGGATCGAACTGCAGCGCTGTCGACACAGACGAGAACGAATTCAGATAACTGGCGAGAATCTCATCTCGAACTTCCGTGGGAATCAGCGTTGCCAGTTGCTCAAAGCGAAAGCGGTTCTCCAGCAGCTCGAACACCGCGTCCGCGTTCGCGGGTTCTTTCTGTCGGACTGCGGTGACCCACAACTGGATTCCAGCGAGAGCCCCCCACTGGTCGCTTGCCTGAGACATCAGCGGACTCAGCACTTCGCCTGCCTCGTCAAACCGTTGCTGAGCGGTCAGGCACAGCCCGAGCTTGTAGCGAGCTTCCTGACGTACGGTCTCGTCATCTGACTCCGTGAGTTGCCGCTGGTACTGTTCCGCCGCCCTCGAAAACTCTGATTCATCAATAAGCGCATCCGCGATTTCCAGAGCAGTCGTCGCCTCAGCGCGTGGCCGATGCTGGGCCGTCAGCGACAGCAGGCTGACCTCGGCCGGCCACCGCACCGCAAACACGCCTGGAGACCGGCTGCCGATCGAAAACGGGTCGTAGTAGCGGACTGGCGGATTATCGTTGATCTGAAATTCGAGATCGCCTCGCACACGCCGGGCACGCAGTTGCAGCGTGTCTCGTTGCAACACGCTGGATTCAATCTGCTCGCGCAACAGCGGGACACCGTGCCGGCGAATCTCCATCACCACCATGCCGCCGCGCTGCCGAACCTGCTCGACGGAGTCAAACTCAAACCGATCCTCGAAACCGCCGCCCTGTGCGCGGCCTTCGAGTACTTTGACGACAAAGTCATAGCCCGTTGAGTCGCCGGCGTTCAGGGCAATGCCGACTTCCGTCGCGGTTTGCCAGTCCCTGGCGAAGACGGCTTCCAACTGTACGTCGTCCTGGCACGCAACCTGAGTGCTCAGCAGCGGAGCCATCTGGTAGGACCGCTGAATTCGCTCCACACCTGTCTGCAGTCCGGACCGCACGGTCTGCTCGACGAATTTGACGGTTCCGACCGGCTTCAACCGGTCCCCTTCAGCCTGCACAGTCAGCGGTCGAAACACGACCGCGAGTCCGCTCCCTGAGGGGCGGGTTCCTTCGGCTGAGACTCCGGCTTCCTGCGGAGGACCATTCGATGGCGAGGGGCTGGCTGGCGACTGGTTTGCGGCGAAAGGCGGGCTCAGTTCAAAGTCGACGAGCCAGTCAGTCAGCCGCCGATCGAGTAGCGATTGCAGTTCGTCAGTCATCCGCGGAGCGCGGCTGGCCAGCAATTGAATCGCAGCCTGAATGCGCGAGGCAGTGTCAGTGTCGAGCTTTGGCTTCCGCAGGTCACGGCGAATCAGCGCGGCAAAAGTGTCGAGCACGCGAGGCCGCGCATCCTGTCCAGAGATCTGCTCGCCCGAATCATCAACCAGTGCCTGCTGCTCGCCGTGCAGCGCCGCCAGTTCCTCAAGCCGCCCGGCAATCTGTTCCGCCTGTTCGAGCCACTCGCTCGTTGCTTCTGCCCGATCGAGCGTCTGCTCGAAGTCCCGAACGGCGGTCGCAAGCTGCCGAGTCTGCGCCGCCGACTTCGCAAGTTGAAAGGTCAGTGCGACGGCACCACTCAGCACGAACACTGACACGACGAGTGCCGCTGCCAGCGGCTTCCGGCGACACCAGCGCCAGGCTCGCGTCGCGATGCCAACTCGCCGTGACCTGATCGACTCGCCGTTGAGGTATCGCTGCAGTTCGTCGCGAAGCTCTGCCGCCGATGCGAGCCGATGCGCCGGCGTTTTTTCGAGACACTTCAGAACGATCGTTTCGAGGTCGCGGTCAACCGACGGATTGAGCAGTCGCGGTGAGACCGGCGGCGTCTCGACGACCTGCTTCAGCGTCTCCATCACGCGAGCCGACTGAAACGGCGGACGACCGGTCAGCAGGCAGTAGAGCACGGCTCCCAGCGAGTAGACATCCGAGAGCGGCCCGACATCGTGAATTCGGCCGGACGCCTGTTCGGGCGGCATGTAACCCGGCGTACCCAGAATCTGGCCACTGGCCGTCAGCCCGCTGTCGCCCTCTACTGTCTTGGCGAGCCCGAAATCAGTCACACGCGGCTGCCCATCCTGAGTCAGAAGAATGTTGCCCGGCTTCAGATCACGATGCACGATCCCCTGTCGATGCGCGTAGTCGATGGCATCCGCGACATCCCGCAGCAGTTCAGCCGCTTCCTTTGGCGGTAGTGGACCGCGCCGGGCTCGATCAGCCAGCGACTCACCATCGACGAACCCCATCGAAAAGTAGTGCTGATCGTCGATCTCGCCGACTTCAAAGATCGGGACGATCCCGGGATGCTCAAGCCGCGCGGCCGCTTCCGCCTCACTGTAAAACCGCTGAATGTCGTCTCTCGACGCGAGCTGTCCCTGCAGGATCATCTTGACCGCGACAACTCGGTTCAGCTTCGTCTGCCGAGCCCGATAGACAACGCCCATCCCTCCACGGGCGATCTCGGACAGCACCTCGTAATCACCGAACGTTCGCAGGACTCCCGCAGCACTGCCGCGACTGGATGCTCCACGGAATGGCGAGGTCGGAGTCTCTCCTTCCGACTGAATGACCGTCTCGACACCTTCTGGATCGGATGGTCGTGCATCACTTTCCACAATTGTGACCGGAACGTCGGCAACGATTGTCTCCGCAGGATCGGTCGACGACGGCTGAATGATCGTCTCAGCGACAGCGTCGATCTCCGTAACCTGACTGGATCCGGAAACCGAACGCTCGACCTCTGCCAGCCGCTGCGGCAGAACGTCCGCCAGATGTGAGAACCGCGCGGCGTATTCAGCGTGCTCCGGCGACTCGCCGCTGACCAACCGCGCACGGTACTCAGCTTCGACCAGTTCGACCGGCGCCGGCGACAGAGACGGGAGCCGCTGCAGGTAGTCCTCGACTCTCGGCAAGGACTGATCGGCGGAGTCTTTACCGGATTGTTCCCAGGCAACCGTGAGGTCAACACAGGCCAGTTGCGTGACAACGTCAGCGTCGTTCCTGTCGCTCGTCGAAATCGTTTGCTCGGCCAGAAAGGCTTCCAGTGAAGTACCGCTCTGCCGCAACGACTGCTCAAACAGCACGCTAATCTCAGACATTCGGTCTCTCATCAGAAACGGACGGCACAACGATGTAGCGAAATAGTCGATCGTTACGCAATCAACTCGTCAATCACCTGGCCGCCGAACTGGCTGAGTTGTTTGAAACGGCCGCCGTGAAAGTAGGTCAGCTTGTTGTCATCAAGGCCCAGCAGACGCAGCAGTGTGACGTGCAGATCACGGACGTGGTGGACGCACTCGACGGCTTCGGCACCCGTTTCGTCAGTCGCCCCAATCGTGTGGCCTGCGTTCACTCCGCCGCCGGCGAACCAGATCGTCATCGCGTGCGGATTGTGATCGCGACCGTAGGCTGTGCCGCCGCGGACTCCGTTGTCAGGTGAGCGACCGAACTCGCCACACCAGACGACCAGCGTGCTGTCGAGCAGGGCTCGTTCCTTGAGATCGGTCAACAGCGCCGCGATCGGTTGATCAACCTGCCGGATCAGGTTGCCGTGAGCACGCTCGATGTAGTCGTGCGAGTCCCAGGTACCTGCATAAAGTTGCACGAAGCGCACGCCCTGTTCGACGAGTCGCCGCGCGAGCAGGCACTTGCGACCGAACTTGTCCGTCGGCTCCTGATCAACACCATACATCGCGAGCGTCTTTTCGTTCTCGTTCTGTAGATCGAGGATACCGGGCACTTCCATCTGCATCCGGAATGCGAGTTCGTACGCCTCCATCCGCGCGGCCAATTCCTCGTGCCGTGGATGTTGTTTCGCGTGCTGCTGGTTGAGTTTCGCCAGCAGATCAAGATTCGCCCGCTGATGCTCACGCGTCACACCGGCCATCGGCTGCAGGTCGAGTATCGGTGAGCCCGTCGGTCGCAGCGGCGTCCCCTGGTAATGAGCCGGTAGAAAACCGTTACTCCAGTTGGCTGCTCCCCCCTGCGGGTACGACACTTCCGGCAGGACAACAAAGCCCGGCAGGTTCTGATTCGGCGAACCGAGTCCGTACGTGGCCCACGATCCAACAGCCGGATCGCCACCGAACCGGTTGCCCGTATTCATCTGGTACAT
>JAPOLP010000858.1 GCA_029977045.1 Planctomycetota bacterium | reverse complement strand
GTCGCCGTCGTCGAACTCGGCGCGTCGGCTCGCGGTGAGATCTCCCGACTGTGTGAGATCGCGACGCCGGACATCGGAGTCATCACCGGCATCGGCAACGCTCACGCGGCGGAATTTGGTGGCCCCGAACACGTTGCCTCCGCCAAAGGCGAACTCGCGGCCGCCCTGCCCGGACGAGGCGTCCTGTTTCTGTGGGGCGACGACCCGAAAGCCAACGAACTCGCCGCCCGAGCATCCTGCCGCATCGTCCGCGTCGGCCTCGGCCCACACAACGACCTGCGAGCCGACTCGGTTGTCCAGAATGCAGAAACGCTCGAAGTCGCGCTCGACCAGACAATGCTGCGAGTGCCGTTGATCGGTCGCCATTTCGCGCGATCGGTCCTGCTGTCGGTCGCCGTTGGTCGCGAATTTGGTATCCCACTCAACGAAATCGCCGACGCCCTCGCAAGCTTTCAACCCGTCAAAGGCCGTGGGACCGTCGAGCGAATCGGCGACTGGACCGTCATCGACGACAGCTACAACGCCAGCCCCGAAGCCATGCAGGCGGCGATCGCTCTGCTTGGCAGTTTTGATACCGGCAGCCAGCGCATCCTGATTACCGGTGACATGCTGGCGCTCGGCGACCTTTCCGCCGTCAGTCACGAAGAAGCCGGCATCAGCGCCGCAGCCGCCGGCATCGATCACGTTCTCTCCGTCGGCAACTTCGCCCCCGACATCATCCGAGGCGCCCGAACCACCGGCCTCGACATCCTGCGAGCCCAGAACTTCGACACCCACACCGACCTGACAACCCATCTCGCGAAAATCCTCAGCCCCAACGACGTCCTCCTGGTCAAAGGCTCCCGAGCCACCCAGATGGAAAAGGTCATCACCTGGCTAAGGCATCACGCCGCTTCCGACAATTCCGGGCAAACCGAAAGCGAAAGAACTCCAAAGTGTGAGACGACAAGTCCCCTCTCACCCGAAGCCAAGCCGCTTCTGAATTCGTAACCACAACTCGGGGGAGAGGGAGCTTCCCCCACTCCTCTGCTCCTCTCCCCCTCACCTGCTCCCCTCAAAATGCTCCTCTGGCTCCTCCACCACTTCCGCCCGTTTCTCGAACAGCTCGAACTGCTGACCTCCGGGGACTCGCGCGTCTTTCTGACGGGGCGGATTGCTCTGGCGAGTCTGACGTCGTTCGTCGCTGCGCTGCTGCTCGGGCCGGTTCTGATTGGCTGGCTGAAGGGGCGGTTTCGCGAGCGGATTGCCAGCGACTCGGAACGGCTCAACGAGCTGCATGCTGAGAAGCAGTCGACGCCGACGATGGGCGGCCTGTTTATCTGCGCCGCGATTCTGATCGCCGCCTTTCTGTGCGGAGACCTCAGCAGTCCATACACGCTTAGCGGCATCGGCATCGTCGCGACGTTTGGCGGGCTCGGAGCGTGGGACGACTGGGTCAAACTCAGCTCGAAACAGAACGGCCTGAAGGTCCGGCAGAAGTTCGTCGTTCAGTGGCTGCTGGCGTTCGGCTTCGCGGCGGCTCTGTACGTCACGCATCGCGAAGTGCCGCAGGGCCTGAGCCTCGTCATCCCGATCGGCGGAGCCGCGATTCCACTGGGCATCGCGTTCGTTGCCTGGGCCGCTTTCGTACTCGTCGGCAGTTCCAACGGAGTGAACCTGACCGACGGTCTCGACGGTTTGGCCAGCGGCTGCATGGTGTTTGCCGGCGGAGCGTTCACCGCGCTGACCTACCTGGCCGGCCACAAGGAGATGGCCGAGTACCTGGCGATTCCGTACGTCGCCGGCTGTGGCGAACTGGCCGTCGTGATGGGCGCGATGGTTGGCGCGATGCTGGGTTTTCTGTGGTTCAACTGCTACCCGGCCCAGGTCTTCATGGGCGACGCCGGCTCGCTGCCCATCGGAGCGTTACTCGGCCTGGCCGCTCTGGCCGCGCGTCAGGAGATCCTGCTGGTGATCGTCGGCGGCGTGTTCGTGGCGGAAACGCTGAGCGTCATCGCCCAGGTCGGCTGGTTCAAACTCACCGGCACCCGAGTCCTCGCCTGCAGCCCGCTGCACAATCATTTCCTGTTCAAGGGCGACCACGAAATCAAAATCGTCACCCGCTTCTGGATCACGTCAGCGCTCCTCGCCGTCCTAGCGATCGCCAGTCTGAAGATTCAGTAGGCGCAGCGTGCGTGGGGCGGGCTCGACTGGGGCGCGCGTTGCTCTCAGCATCTCAAACAACGCGAGCGGACGGTGATCGCAGCCACCTGCCCGCGTAACGTACGGGTTCCTGCAATCGTCGCACCCGCCCTGGGATGCAGGTTCACGCCAAACCCTGCCACTCTGCCCCTTGTGTCTGCGTGTTGACTCATGAGAGACCAGCCCGATTTTCCACTGTTTAACCGCATCGTCGTGATCGCGACCAGCGGGTTGCTGTTGCTGGGAGTTCTGGCTGCTTTCGCCGTGCCGAAGGTCCGTGCGGAAATGGACTTCGTCAACAGCTTCCTCATTGCCGTCTTCGCTGCGGTTGCCGGATGGGGCCTGTGGCTGAGTCTCACATGGAAGCATCGCACGGGCAGCGAACTCGCCGAGGAAAACGCACGTAACTCGTTCGGACAGCCGGACATGTCTGAAGGAGTCCGCGTCTTCCATTTTCCGGTCATGTCGAAAGCCGGAGCCGTCCATCTCGATGAGGAAGCCGGACTGATCCACTTTCACAACTGCCATGTGCCGCGGCGTTTTCTGGCTTCGGAAGAGGAGTGGTACAGTTGCACGCTCGGCGACCTCAAAGGCGTGCATGTTTTCCGGTCTCGTGTCGAGTCGGTCACGATCGTCACGGCTGAGGGCAAGGTCGTCATCCCGTATTACGGGCGCGACTTTGCCGAATTACGAGACCTGCTCAAGAAGCTGGTGCCGACCACGTCTCCCGGATTCTCTGCCGATCACCCGATGATGAGCATGGTCTACCTCGGCGGAGCACTCGCAGGACTATTCGGAGGAGTCGTCGCGACTCCACGGAATGCCACAGACTCGACCATGGGCCTGTTTGTGCTGGGCGGCTCGATCCTGGGAGTCGCCGGTGTGCATACCGTGGTTGTATTCGCCGATCGGAAACTGAAGGTTGGTCTGGCCCAGCCGCTGGGCTTTGGCATGACCGGCGTCTGCGCGGGAATCGCGCTCGCCCAACTGCTCGCCCCGCTCGCCGGCTGGCGCATGTCTGTGCCGCTGGGAGCCATCATCATCGGAGGCATGTGTGGAGCTGCGTTCGGAATCTGGAATCAGACTCGCAGCCATCAGGACGAAAACTG
>JAPOLP010000200.1 GCA_029977045.1 Planctomycetota bacterium | reverse complement strand
GGGCGTCCTTGAATGGTCACGAGGGTGCACGCGATCGCTCCAGCCTTTTGGTCACAGTATCGCGTGAAGACAGTTCCCTCTCCCCCCCTGCGGGCTCTCGAGTACGGATTCGACTCCACGGCGGGGGAGAGTGTCAGGGTGAGGGGGAACTGATATCGGTTCCCCCTCACCCCAGCCCTCTCCCCCGAATTGATGCGTTCACTGAATTCGTTACCGCATCTCGGGGGAGAGGGAGCCTTTCGGCCAGCGGCAACGAACGTACTCAAACTCATCACGCATTCGCCACCGGCTCGGCCAGCACCGGCGCCCAGTAGTCATCCACGTTCTGCTGAATTCGAGTCAGCAGTTCCTCATCCCGCTGCGGTTCAAACAGGTGGGCGAAGCGATGCTGCGGTCGCAGGTACTCTTCGACCGGTCGGAACCGATTCGGCACGTATGTGTGCCGCACCGCTCCATCGACCGCTTCCTTCAGCGGCCACACACCGGTTTCGATGGCCAGCTTTGCAATCTCATCGCTCAGCTCCGGATCGAAACCCCAGCCGGTCGGACAGACGGCCAGCGACAGGAACAGTTTCGGACCGTTGAGACCGCGTGCCCGCTCCACTTTCTCGGCCAGATCAACGGCATCGTGGGACGACACCGTGGCGACGTACGGAGGCCGCTGTGCTCGCCACAGTTCGAAGATGTCCTTCCGCCGCTGCACCGCGCCCGAATGCGACGTTGCTGTCCGCGACCCCAGCGGCGACGCGGCCGACATCTGGAAACCGGTGTTCCCGTACGCCTGGTTGTCGTAGCACAGGTACCAGAAATTGAGTCCTCGATGGATCGCCCCCGACGTCGCCGACAGCCCCATGTCGTACGTCGAACCGTCGCCGGCCAGCACCAGCACCTGCAGGTCGTCTGCGGCGTCGAGCTTCCCTCGTTCGATCAGCACATCAAGCGCATCACGCACGCCCTGCGCCCCGGCCGCGGCGCTGCCCATCGTGGTATAAAGCCACGACGACTTGAGCGGTGTGAAGGGATACACGGCCATCAGCGTCATGCAGCCGGCCGCGTTGACGACGACGACGTTCTCACCCAGCACCTTGTGCATCAGCCGCAGCGTGGTGAGTCCGCCGCAACCGGCACACAACGGCGATCCCGGCGTCACGTACTCGACGACCGGCAGATCCTTCGGGCTCCGGAAGTGCTCGCGTTTGACTCTCATGACACACCTCCCCGGGCATCTTCGAACTCGGCCCGCACTGCCGCCCGCACATCATCGGAGTCCGTCGGCAGAGGAGCATTGTCCTCGACGGGACGCCGCGCTGAAGCCAGTCGCCCCTGTACCTGCTGCCATTCCGCGGCGGTCATCAGCAGTTCGGTATCTGTGACCGGATCGCCCGACTGCGCGGCGTCGAGCACACTCAGCACATGATCGAACTCACTCTGACTGATGTCCTTGCCGCCCAGCCCGGTCACGAACGACCGCAGCACGGGCGGCCGATCCGGGACGCTGTACAGCGCCGCCGCCAGCTCCTGACAGAAGATGCCGCCCACACCCGGCGACAGGTTCTGGTCGATCACGCCAACGGCCCGGCGTCCAGACAGGGCCGCCGCCAGCTCAGCCGCCGGGAAGGGACGGACCACACGCAGTCGCAGCAGACCGACGCGGCGTCCGTCCGCACGCCACTGATCGACGGCCGCCTTGCCCTTCGCCGCGAACGATCCGGCCATCACCAGCACCGTGTCGGCATCTTCCACCCGATACTGCTCGATGGCTGCATACGACCGTCCGAACAGGCGGGAGAATTCGACCGTGGCCTCCGCATGCACGGCAGCCGCATTCTGAATCGCGCGGTGCATCTGATAGCGGAAGTGACTGTACGTCGCGCCTTCCAGCACGGCCACTCCCTGAGCAATCGGCCGCGACGCACGAAAGCCCAGATGCTCGAAGTCAAACGGCGGGAGGAACTCGCGCACCGCGGCTTCGTCCGGAACATCGACCGGCTCGCGAGTGAACGACAGATAAAAGCCATCGAGATTCACGAGGACCGGCACGGACACGCGGCGGTCTTCGGCGATGCGGTAACCCATCAGAATCGAGTCGAGGACTTCCTGGCAGGTCTCGGCATGAATCTGCACGAAGCCAGCGTCGCGTGCGGCGAGCACGTCGTTGTGATCCGGCCCCAGCGTAATCGGTGCCGACAGGCCGCGTGACACATTGACCAGCACCAGCGGCACGCGCCAGCCGGAGATCGTGTAGAGCGACTCCATACCAAACAGCAGGCCCTGACTGGATGTCGCCGTAAACGTGCGGGCTCCCGCCGCCGCGGCCGCCCCGGCAGCGGTCAGCATCGAGTGCTCGCCGTCAAACGTCACAAAGCGGCCGGGCAGTTCCCCCGCCTGCGACCAAGCCGCCAGCGTTTCGATGATCTCGGTCTGCGGCGTGATCGGAAACGCCGGGATGTAATCCACGTCGGCGAGTCGCGCTCCCCACGCAGCAGCAGCGTTTCCGGTCAGCAGTTGGCGAGACATCTTCAGGCTCCCGAACTCAGACTCCGAAACAGTGACCTCGACAGTTACCAGGCAGCCGTCTCCGGCTGATGAGTGATCGCATCCACCGGACAGACGTGACTGCAGATCATGCAGCCCTTGCAGTGGTCGTAATCCACAAGCGGCAGGCCGGTCGCGTCGAGCGACATCGCTCCGTCCGGGCATTCAACAAAACACAGCCCGCAGCGTGTGCACAACCCGGCATCAATGACCGGCCGTTCGACCCGCCACGCCCCCGTATGCCGCTGCTCGGCATTGCCGCTGTTGTAAACCGTGCTGGCACCGAGAACCGGATCGACATACGGCACGCGAGCCATCTCGGCAGTTGCCGCACGAGGCACGTCGCTCAGGACGGCCGGTTCCAGCGCTGCGAACACGCTGAGGGCAATTTCGACGTTCTTCGTGACCGCGTCCGGAGAGACGGCCAGATGTGAGAACTCTTCGCGGACTGCCGCTTCGAGATTCGCCTCCGTAATGCAGCCGCAGAGTTTCGCCGCCGCGCTCGCAACTCCGGCACTCAACGCCGACGGTCGACCGAGCAGTTCACGCGTCCGTGCCGTGACATCGAATGCCCGGGCTGGCGGCGCGATGTGGTACTGAGCAACCAGCGGCGCCGGATCCGCCGCGTTCAGAAAGATCGCCGACGCCGTTTCCTGGCCGACCAGGACTCCCGCCGCCGGATCGTTCAGCAGCGTGTCGTCGGCCAGCACGATCAGATCCGGCTGAGCGATCATGCCGCGTTCGCGGATCGGTGTTTCGCTGATGCGGGCGAACGCCGTCACGGCAGCACCGCGTCGCTCGGCTCCATATACCGGCGAATCCTGCGTCTCGAATCCAGCCAGAAACGCCGCTGTTCCCAGGATGCGGCTGGCCGTCTTGACGCCGTGGCCACCGCGACCGTGAAAGCGAATACGAATCATGGCGGCGACTCCTGCTGGAGAAACACCCGCTGTCCGCGTTGTGCGGCAGCGAACCGGGGCCTTCGTAGTGCATCGCGTGTGCCGAATTTTGCGAGCCCGGGACTCGATTGCGAAATCAGAGTTTCGGAACGACTTCTGCGGAGAATACTCACCGTCCTGCTTTTGCGGACGCTTCACCGCTGAAAGTGCCTCCAATCCAGGGGAAGCCGCAATCGCAGCGCGACAAGCCGCGCATGGCGCGCGGCCGCTTGCGCTGCAGACCGTCGCTCGAACAACGGCAAGTCACGCAAATCCAGATTCTGCAACAGAGGTAAACAACGCACACAAACGCGAAACCCTGTGTGCCAATGGAAAACCTGGACGGAGCGCGAGAGACTCGCCGCGATCCAGGCTGCTGTGAGTGGAAGCGTAATAGCGTGACTGCGACCTGACTGTGAGGTGCACCCATGCCAGCCGTTGCAACGAGGTCCGAAATGTCCGCCCCAGCGGTTCCAACCGGGAAGATCACCTGGCTCGACCGCTGGCTGGTTCGGCATATGCTCCGCCTGGCCGGTCAGCCGCGACTCGCCGTCGAGCTGTGGAACGGCGAACGCCTCACCGCGTCGTCCGCACGAAACGACAGCACCGCTCCCGTCGGCACCGTGCAGATCGACAGCCGGAGGTGTCTGCTGCGCCTGCTGACCGATCCAGAACTGCATTTCGGCGAGGAATGGTCTGACGGGCATGTCGATATCGAGGGCGATCTCACAGAAGTTCTGTGTGAACTGAACCGGTCGCTGGAGTCGACCGCACGTCGCCGGAACCATCCGTGGCGCTGGCCGCGTCTGCGTCGGCCCGGTTCCGCACAAGCGGCCCGGCACAACATTCACCATCACTATGATCTGGGAAACGACTTCTACCGCCTGTGGCTGGACGAGCAGTTGCTCTACACGTGCGCGTACTTTGATCAGCCGCCGATGTCGCTTGAAGCTGCGCAGATCGCCAAGATGGACCACGTCTGCCGGAAACTGCGTCTGCAGCCGGGCGAGCGCGTCATTGAGGCCGGTTCCGGCTGGGGAGCACTCGCTCTGCACATGGCCCGCCGATACGGCGTAACCGTGCGGTCGTACAACATCGCTCACGAGCAGGTCGTCGAATCGCAGCGACTGGCTCACAAGGCTGGCCTCACCAGCCAGGTCGAGTTCATCGAGGACGACTGGCGGAACATCACCGGTTCGTGCGACGCCTTCGTGTCGGTCGGCATGCTGGAGCACGTTCGCCCGGAAAACTACCCGCATCTGGGCCGCATGATCGACGGTTGCCTGCCCCGGCATGGCCGCGGCCTGATTCACACGATCGGACTCAACACACCGCGACCGCTCGACCGCTGGACCGAGCGATACATCTTCCCCGGCGCTCAACCGCCGGCGCTCAGCCAGATGACGGAACTGTTCGAGCCTTACGGTTTCTCGATCCTCGACGTCGAAAACCTGCGGCTGCACTACGCGGAGACGCTGCGTCACTGGCTGGCACGGTTCGAGCAGTCCGCCGACCGCATCCGCGACATGTTCGACGAGCGTTTCGTCCGCATGTGGCGGCTGTACCTGGCAGCCTCGGTCGCGACCTTTGAAACCGGCTGGCTGCAGTTGTTTCAGGTCGTGTTCGCACGAGGAGCCAGCAACGACGTCCCGTGGACACGGTCGCATCTGTATGCGGACGCCCGGCGGCTCTCGTCCACAGCCGGAGAGTCGCAATCCGTAAGGAGCCAATGAGACAGCCGGGAGGTGCAGCATGTTGAGTGCAACGACCGCCGAACATTCGGTCCGGAGCTGTGATGTCCTGGTCGTCGGCGCGGGGCCGGCGGGTTCCTCGTGTGCCTGGGCCTTGCGTGACAGCGGCCTCGACGTGCTGCTCATCGACCGCTGCGAGTTTCCTCGGCACAAAACCTGTGCCGGCTGGATCACACCACCCGTCGCCACGGCATTGAGTCTTGACCTGGAAGACTATGGCCGGACGCGGACCCTGCAGCCGATCACCGGGTTCCGCACAAGCATCCTCGGCGAGCGCGATGTCGAAACCCGTTATGACTCGGTCGTCAGTTTCGGCATCCGGCGGTGTGAGTTCGACGAGTACCTGTTGCGTCGCTGCGGTGCGTCTGCGCTGGAGGGCCAGCCCGTCGACTCCATCGAGCGCGTGGGCACAGAGTGGCTGATCAACGGCGCGCTGCGTACGCAGATGCTGGTCGGCGCCGGCGGCACTCATTGCCCGGTCGCCCGACTGCTGTTTCCGGATGACGATGTGAAGGGCTCACTGGTCACGGCGCAGGAAGTCGAGTTCGAGGCCCCGAGCGCGGACCTTGAACAGGGCACCGTCCGCGGCGACACACCGGAACTGTTCTTCTGCGACGACCTGACCGGTTACGCGTGGTGCTTCCGCAAGGGCTCGTTTCTGAACATCGGCGTCGGACGCGTCAACGCCCACGATATCCCGCAGCAGATGACCGACTTCTGCCGCTTTCTGCAGGACACCGGTCGGGTCTGCACCAGCATCCCCGACCGGCGGCACGGCCATTCGTACCGGCTGCACGAAGGTCTGCCGCGGCCACTCACGCACGACAGCGTGCTGCTGATCGGCGATGCCGCCGGGCTGGCGTATCCGCAGAGCGGCGAAGGCATCCAGCCGGCAATCGAATCCGGGCTCCTGGCCGCCGCAGTCATCGCAGCCTGTGCCGAACGGTCCGACTTCTCGCTCGCCGCACTCGCAGCTTACGAGCACCAGATCGAACGACGCTTCGGTCCACGCCGGCATCCGTCTCATCTGCCGCTGTCTACTTCCTGGTTGCGCCGCGCCGCTGCCTGCCTGTTGACCAACCACTGGTTCTCCCGCCATGTCATTCTCGATCGCTGGTTTCTGCACCGCGACCTGGCCGCTTTGATGATCGTCCAGAGAGACACTCACCAGACGCGTGAATCACGATAGACGCATGCGACAGAACTCTCGTTTTCCATTTGTATCTGGCGTGCACTGATTCGTCGCCGCTTTCTCATTGTGGCCAGATACACTTCCACGGCCTGCTAAGCCGGAACGGGCCGAATCGAATGTGACAACGAGTCATCGTCATCCAGACGGTGAGCCGCTCTACCATGGCTTGTCCGTTATTCTGCTGTCTTGTTTCCCGGGCTGGCATTGGGGCAGCCTCACGGGTCTGATTCGCTGCGTCCTGTCACGATGATTGTCGTTTCATTATCGAACTCGATCTCGTGCCGCATCCTTTCACGACAGGTCCTCCAATGCGCCAAATACTCCTGTTCTTCTCAATTCTCTTTTCGAGCTTCGTGTCACCGATGTCAGCCACTGCCGCCGATCCGAAGACTGATTCGACTTCCCAATGGGCAATTGTTCTACATGGCGGTGCTGGTGCCCCGCCCGCCGATGCAACCGCCAAACAGCTTCAGGTCAGGCGGGACGGTCTCAGTGCCGCACTGACGGCTGGCCGGAACGTCCTGGCGACTGGTGGCAGCAGTCTTGACGCGGTGGAAGCAACGATCCGCGTTCTTGAAGACAACTCGCTCTTCAATGCCGGGCACGGAGCCGTCTTCAACAGTGCCGGTGAGCACGAACTTGACGCGTCCATCATGGACGGCAGGACGCTCGCTGGCGGCGGCGTCGCGGGAGTGCGGACGGTCAGGAACCCGATCACGCTCGCTCGGCGAGTGATGACTGAAACGCCGCACGTCCTGCTGTCTGGTCCCGGAGCGGAAACTTTTGCTACCGAACAGAACGTCGACCGAGTCCCGAACGATGCTTTCTCGACAGAACAGCGTCGTGCCGAGTGGGAGAAGGTCAAAGCGAAAGAAACCGCCGAAAACGCTCGGCGAGACCAGCCAGCCAGGCCTTGGCAGATTGGCACCGTCGGCTGCGTCGCGCTCGACGCGGCAGGCAACATCGCTGCCGGCACCTCGACCGGCGGACGGACGAACAAGAAATATGGCCGCGTCGGCGACAGTCCGATCATTGGAGCCGGCACGTACGCGGACAACGCGACCTGCGGAATCTCGGCATCGGGTGTCGGCGAGCAGTTCATTCGTCACGCTGCCGCGGCTCAAATCTCGCTGCTGATGCAGCACCGTGAGTGGTCGCTGCAGCAGGCCGCCGATTACGTTCTCAAGGAGCGTCTGCGGCCCGGCGACGGCGGCATCATCGGACTCGACCGGTCCGGAAAAGTCGTCTGGGTCTTCACGACACCGGGCATGTATCGCGGCGCCGCAGACTCTTCCGGGCGGTTCGACATTCGGATCGGCAACGAGTAAACCCCGTGCGAATGGCCTCGCACAAGCCCCACGATTTAGCGAAAGGATTCATCAGATGTCGACTCAGGAGCTGTATTCGGAACTCGTCGCCCGACTGAGAAAGACCTCGCTGCTGGCGTCATGTTCCGCCGTCCTCGGCTGGGACGAGCAGGTCAACATGCCGCCGCACGGAGCCGAGCACCGGGCAAATCAGCTCGCCCTGCTGGCAGGAATGACGCACGAACAGTCGACGTCGCCGCACATTGGCGAGCTGTTGATCGAACTGGAAGCAGCCACTGATCTCGGCCCCGCAGACGCCGACGAGCAGGTCATCGTTCGCGAGGCACGCCGCAGCTACGACCGCGCGACGAAGCTGCCGCAACGGCTTGTCGAGGAACTCTCCCGCACGACGACACTCGCCCAGCAGGCCTGGGTCGGTGCCCGCAAGGGTCGCGACTTCTCGCAATTCCAGCCCTGGCTTGAACAGGTGCTTAATCTGAAACGCGAAGAAGCCGAAGCCATTGGCTACGGCGACGGGCAGCCCTACGAC
The DNA here is from genome assembly GCA_029977045.1 of Planctomycetota bacterium. Lineage (GTDB taxonomy): Bacteria > Planctomycetota > Planctomycetia > Planctomycetales > Planctomycetaceae > JAPOLP01. The sequence goes on along the minus strand of JAPOLP010000200.1, from coordinate 347 downwards.
GCACTGCTCGACGACTACGAACCCGGCGTGACCGCTGCTCAGATTCAGGCTGCCTTTGAGCCGCTGCGTGACGAACTGGTTCCACTGGTTGCGGCGATCGGCGATTCATCGCGCAAGCCCGATTCAGGCATCATCACACGCAGTTACCCGGTCGATGCGCAGCGCGTATTCGGCCTGAAAGCCGCCGCCGCGATCGGCTTCTCGTTCGACGCAGGCCGGCTCGACATCGCCGCTCACCCGTTCTGCAGCGGCTTCGGTCCCGGTGACTGCCGCCTGACGACGCGCTACGACGAGCACCACTTCCCCGGAGCGTTCTTCGGCACGCTCCACGAAGCCGGGCACGGCAT
>JAPOLP010000245.1 GCA_029977045.1 Planctomycetota bacterium | reverse complement strand
CGCTGCGAGTAAGCCTCAGCCTGCGGATGCAGCGACGACTGTCGCCACGTTTCAGAGGTCAGAATCAGGCGGTGGATTCGCTTTGATGTCCAGCCGCCGGAGACGAACTCAGCAGTCAGCCAGTCGAGTAGTTCCGGGTGCGTTGGCCGTTCGCCTCGAAAGCCGAAGTTGTTCGGCGAGCGGACGAGTCCCTTGCCGAAGTGGTGCTGCCACAGCCGGTTGACGAAGACGCGAGCCGTCAGCGGGTTACGTTCGTCGACAATCCAGCGGGCCAGTTGCAGCCGGCGGTGAGTCGTCTTCGCGTCTGCTGTTGGAGCGTCGAATTCGCTGAAGATTTCTGGGACGGCAGTCAGCGACGCAGGCTGCACTTCGTCGAGAGGAGCGTGCCGGTTGCCGGCTCGCAGAACGTGCAGCGGTCGCGGCTCGGGGCCCAGGTCGGTCCAGCCGGGCACGTCGCCGAAGCCGAGTTCCTCAGCGGACGGCCCGCCGATCAGCTTGCGATCGCGGGCGGCGATCGGGCCGGCCCAGAACGCCGAGGCGATGCGGTAGTAGTCGACCTGCGGAATCGGATCGAACTTGTGTTCGTGACAGCGGGCACACTTGACGGTCAGGCCCAGAAATGCGGACGAGGTCGCGTGAACGAGGTCTTCCAGACGGTCGTACTGGTAATCCTCGTTGTCGTTCGGCTCGTCGTTCCAGGTACCCAGCATCAGAAAGCCGGTTGCAACGACGTCGTCCTTCGTTCGGTTCGGCAGTTCATCGCCGGCAAGTTGTTTGACGACGAACTCATCAAACGGCATGTCCGAGTTGAACGCGTTGATGACCCAGTCGCGGTACTTCCAGGCGTTCGGTTTGACCTGATCCCGCTCGTACCCGCAGGTCTCGGCAAAGCGGACGACGTCGAGCCAGTAGCGACCCCAGCGCTCTCCGTACTGCGGCGAATCGAGCAGCCTGTCGATAGCCGCCCGCCACGCGACTTCGGACGGATCGGCAGCGAAAGCTTCGACTTCTTCAAACGACGGCGGCAGGCCGATCAGGTCGATGTAGAGCCGCCGAATCAGCGTTCGTGCATCGGCACGCGGTGCCGGTGTCATCTCTTCGTGTTTGAGGCGCTGGCGAATGAACGCGTCGACGGGATTTGTTTTCGAATTCGCAGGTGCCTCGCCGAGTGACGGAACGTCGGGGCGAACGACTGACTGCAGCGACCAGAAATCGCGACCGGCTCGTACATCCGACGTCGCTTCGTAAAGGTCGAGCTTCCGACCACTCGGCCATATTGCACCGTCTTTCAGCCAGCGGCGGAGAAGTTCAATTTCGTCGTCCGGCAACTTCTGGCTCTCGCCACGACTTTCCGGCGGCATCTCACCGTCGAGGACCCGTTGCAGCAGCAGGCTTTCGTCCGGCTGGTCAGGATTGATGGCGACTCCGGAATCGCCACCTTTTCGCAGGCCGGCAGCAGTCGTCAGGACGAGGCCGCCGGACGCCTTCGCCTCGTCGTGACACTCGACACAGCGACGGACGAGCAACGGGGCAATCTCACGTTCAAAATCGGTCGCGTTCGCCCTTGAAGTCAGCAGGCATAGCAGTGACAGAGCTGCGGTCAGGTGTAGCATCTGAATTCTCTCCGGGAGAGTGAGTCGCGAATCGGTATCATGGTTTAACATCCTGCCGCCAGAACGAAAACTGCCGGGTACATCTGCGTCAGTCACTCAACAATTCCCCGGTAAGAGGGCGACGGATTTTCTTAAACGCAGAGTTCGCAGAGGGCTCGCAAAGATTGCATAGGGAGATTCGCTCTCTGCGAGTCCTCTGCGATCTCTACATGTAAGATGCGATTGCCCAGCCGGCTTCTCGTTTTCAGTACACGACGCCTTGCAAAATCGGACTCCGCTCGACAGTCAATGACCGACCTGCCCATTCAACTCGTGATTGAATCCGCGCCGCGTCGAGGTTCGTGGAACATGGCGGCGGATGAGTGCCTGCTGGAAGCGGCGTCGGCGGACGGACTGCGGGCGGGGCGGCTTTATCAGTGGAGCGAGCCAACGGTTTCGCTCGGCTACTTCCAGGACGAGGCGGAGTTTCGTACCGAGGGTCGGTTTTCAGAGCTTGCGGCGGTGCGGCGACTGTCCGGCGGCGGAGCAATTCTGCATCACCTGGAATTGACGTACTCGCTGGTTCTGCCGCCGGGCGATCCGCTCGTTGTCGATCCAACTCGGCTTTACTCGCTCGTTCACGACGCAATTCTCGACGTGCTGCGGGCTGCGGGCATCGACGCGGCGATGCGCGGCGAGGACCGGAAACTGGCGGAAGAACCGTTTCTGTGTTTCATCCGCGGTGACCGGCACGACATCGTGTTCGAGGGCCACAAAATTGTCGGGAGTGCTCAGCGACGCCGGCGCGGAGCGGTATTACAGCATGGCAGCCTGCTGCTCGATGCGTCTCCACACGCGACGGAACTGGCGGGTGTCAACGACCTGTCGAATGCTGAGCGAGTGACTTCCGAGATCGGCCAGACACTCGGGCAGTCGATCGCACGGCAGCTTGGAACAGTCGAAACGATTGCGGACTGGCCCGGCAGCTTTGGTGATCGCATTTCTGAACTCGAAGAGCACAAGTATACACGACTCGACTGGGGACGACGGCGATGACTTCAGAGGCTTCCGCAGAGATTGAACCGGCAGGCGATGGAGGGCAGTTCGAGCCACGGGGCGTCATCCCCGCGTGCCTGCTGCCATTTACCGAGTCGCTCGACATTGACGAGTCCGCGTACCGGAAGCATCTGCGCGACCTGGCGGCAGTCGACGGGATTTCGGCAATCACGATCAACGGCCACGCTGCCGAGGTTCATGCGCTGACGTTCGATGAGCAGCGCCGGACACTCGACGCCACAAAGGACGAACTCGGAGACAGCGTCCCGATTGTTGCGGGCGTTTCGGCATCGGCGAGTCTCGAAGCTGCCCAGATCGCAACGATGGCCTCAACAGGCGGCGCGGATTGCCTGCTGGTTTTCCCGCCGGAAAGCATGACGCTCGGCGGGCAGCGGCGACCGGAAATGGCAATCGAACATTTCTCGCGAATCGCCGACGCGAGCGACCTGCCGATCATTCTGTTTCAGTATCCGCTGACGAGTGGGCTCGGGTATCCGCTGGAAACGCTGCTGCGGCTGTGCAACCGGTTTCCCCAGATTCGAGCGATCAAAGACTGGTGCAACGATCCGCCTCTGCACGAGCGGCACATTCGCGAGCTGCACGCTCTCGATCACCCCGTCAATGTTCTGTCGACTCACAGTGCCTGGCTGCTCGGATCGCTCGTCATGGGTTGTGACGGCCTGCTGTCTGGAGCCGGCAGTGTCATCGCCGATCTGCAGGTCACTCTGTGGCGAGCAGTTCAGGCGGGAGACCTCGCGGCAGCTCAAGCCGTCAACGACCGCATCTATCCGACCGTGCGAGCGTTCTACCGAGATCCGCTGCTCGACATGCACAACCGCATGAAGGAAGCGCTCTTTCTGCTCGGCCGGATGGGCTCCGCATTTGTGCGACCGCCTCTGGTCAAGCTAAGCAACGAAGAAGTTGCCGGGATTCGCAACCGCCTTGATGAGGCAGGGCTACTCTCCTGAAAAACCAGCGACGATGCCGCCCGGCACGGCAATTGCGTGAGACCAGCCAGCCTCAGGCGGTTCGTTTGACCCGAAGCTGCAGGCGATGGTGTTTCGCGACTACACAACGCCATCACCTGCGGCTTTGGGGCAAACGAGCGGAACTCTTGAAGTCATCCAGTGAAACTTTTCTGCCAAAAGTTGTAAGAGTTGCACGGCAGGCAGCGACTTCGTCTAGAGGCGATCGGCGATTTCGAGGAATCTGCAAGGGGAGAGAAGTGAGCGGTGCCGCGAGGGAGCGTGGCATCGGAAACCCGGAGGGAGAAACCCGGCATGGATGCGTTCTGCGGTGTGGCGGTATGCCTGGCGGTTCTGGGAGGGACGCCGGACGGAGTGTTGCTCGACTTTTCCGCGAAATGGTGTGGCCCCTGCCAGTCGATGGAGCCCACTGTTCATCGGCTGCAGCAGCAGGGTTTCCCAATCAGGCAAATCGATGCCGACGCGTCGCCAGTCGTGCTCCAGAGATACGGCGTGACTGGCCTGCCAACCTTCGTGCTGATCGTTCGCGGTCGGGAAGTCGAACGCATTTCGGGGCCAGTCTCCGAGTCAACGCTGCGGCGAATGCTCGCAAAGATCCCGGAGAAGCCAGATCCGAAACCCGAGCCGGTTCGGGCAACGAATGTCGTGACCATTGCTGGTATTCAGACCGATCCGCCACCTAAGTCTCCCGGCCTGATGGCTGGGCTGAAATCTCTGATCAGGCTGCCGTTACCAGCGTCGAGGGAGCCGCAACCGGTTTCGCTCGATGAACCCGCAGGTGGTCTAGCGGCAACAGTCATTCGAGCGAATTCGAGTGACGAAGTCGCACCATCAATCGCGACCGACCCTCTGCTCGGATGCACGCGGATCCGCGTCAAGGACTCGCACGGTCTCGATGTCGGCTCGGGCACGATCATTCACAGCGAACCGGGCCGAACTCTGATTCTGACCTGCGGGCATCTCTTCCGGCACTTCGACAGGCAGGGACAGATTAAGGTCGACATCTTCGGGCCGAAGCCGCAGACGCTCGACGGAACTCTGATCCGACACAACCTCGATCAGGACATTGGGCTGATCTCGGTCTCACCTCTCGAAACGCTCCCTGTCGTGCCGATCGCAGCGCAGGCGGTCGCTGCTCGGGATCACGTTTTCAGCATCGGCTGCGGTGGCGGCGACGATCCGACGAAGCTGCAGCATCTGGTAACGTCGACAACGAAGTACCGCGACTTCGTTGAGTGCACCGGGACGCCGATTCAGGGACGCTCGGGCGGCGGACTATTTACAAAAGACGGCAAGCTGGCTGGTGTTTGTGTCTTCGCCGACCCGGCGGCACGTCGCGGCCTGTATGCAGGCCTGGACACCATCTCACGGCTTCTCGAACAGTGTGGTCTGAACTGGCTGCAGCCAGACAGCGCCGTCGCATCAGACAGCGAAACATTGAGCCCATTGTTCGAGGGAGACTTTGCGTCAGTCGATGACGCTGCTGTCCGCTTTGATCGAATGGCTACCTCATCGGAAGACGCACTGGAAGCCCCGCCATTTGCCAGCGAGATCCTCACGCCCTCCTCAGACCTGCCGACGTCCGAGGACTCACCAGCAGCACCGTCGCTCCGGACAGTTGGTGCGTTCGGCCTCGAAGATCTGATCCCGACTGTCGACGACTCCGCCTTCAGTGACGCCATCGCAGGCAATCCGATCCCGAGTACCGCAGACGTCAACTCCATCGCGACTCTCGACGACCTGACGGCGGTTTCAGAGATGCTCGAACCACCGACAGCTGAAAGGGAAACTTCCGCGGTTGGGGGACTGTCGCTGCCTGGCACAACATCGGCGCCGCGACGGCCAATCGTCGGACCATCTGTCGAATCCCTGCGAAGCACGCTGGAAGCCGCTCACGGTGCGGAGGTCGTCTGCATTGTCCGAGACCGTGAGAACCCCGAGGCACCAAGTCGGATCGTCGTGATCAACCGGGCGAGTCGTCAATTCGTCCAGGAGCTGACCGGCGAGCTGGCTCAGCAGGTCCAGCCGACGTCGAAGGTCATCCCGGCGAATCGTCGAGCGCTGGGCGAAGCCGATCGCCCCGAGAAAGGGCAACGCTATCGGCGCCGAGTCAGATAGCGATCGGTCAGCAAACTTCCGCGCAGCAAAAAACCGGCGTGACGGTCGAAACCGACGCCGGTTTGAATGAATTCGCTGGCGACTGACGCAAATCTGCGCCCAGAACTCAGCCCTGCGTGACCTTATTCAGACGCAGTGCCAGACGCGATTTCGTTCGCGAGGCAGCGTTCTTGTGAATCAGGTTTTTCGCTGCCGACTGATCGAGCTTCTTGGAAACGAGGCTCAGGAGAGTCCGCTTGCCCTCAACGGAAACTTCCGGATTCTCCACCGTCGTCAGGTAACGCTTAATGAGCGACCGAAGTGTGGAACGCTGAGTGCGGTTCTGGAGACGGCGTTTCTGGCTTTGACGCAGCGCCTTCTTGGCGGCAGATGTATGCGGCATGGGTATTTCGACTTCACGGACTCAGGGTCGACAGGCAGGCGATTGAACGGAATTCCCGCACCTGCTCCACAGGAAGGCAGGGAGTCTACAAACTGCCCGTGACGCAATCCAGCGACTCGAAACCCGATCTGCAGTTTTCGTAACTCCTGATGCAGAAAGATCCTGCGGAATCTGCGGAGTCGCGTTCCCGAGACGGACGGTGGAGCACTATGATGCCGAGCCGGCCATTTTCGCAGTTTCAGGCTGAGTTTTATGTCGTATCGCACGCTGAAACGACTGCTGGGGGAAACGAACTTCGAGGTGAAGTGCCTCGTACTGTTCGGGTTCGGCCTCAGCGTGCTCGCGCTGGTCACCTTCTGGCTTTACTGGTGGCAGACCCGATCGCTCATCAGCGACCAGAACCGCACGACCGCCCAGCTGATGATCTCGCCGATGATTCAGCAGCTCCACTGGGAATGGTACGCGCGAGAGAATGCGAAAATTGGCGAGCGTCCAACTACGTCCGCTGAATCGAATACCGGGCCAACAGAACAAACGGGCGCGACCGGTGAAATTCCAGCCGATGCGGTCTCGGTCAGGCCAGACTCCCTTTCGGAAACAGACGCTCAATCCTCCTCCAGGGAAGCTGATCCACAAAAGGGACCATTAGGTCCCGTTAAAGAACTCCTGCAGGGCGAACTCACTCGGGTCGAGGAGTTAAGTACTGCGCTTCAGCCGGAACGCTTGAAAGACTTCCACTTTGAACTGGCTCTGGCCGATTGGACGGAGGCGCCTGTCTCGAAAACTCCCAGTGACGCAATTGCTCACGAGGCAATGCGCATCATCAGCTCGGGAAAAATCGACGAACACATCGTGATCGACCGCGACGAGGGCGAGTACCGCTACTTTCGGGCAATCCGGGCGGAACAGTCCTGCATCGAATGTCACGACGAAGTCGAGGGCGATTTGATGGCGATGGCCGGAATCCGGCTGCCACTGGAAGCCGTCGAAGAAAACCTTCACGCAACGAATGCCTTCGTGATCACGGCTGAATTCGTGAAAGTCGTTCTCGCGATTCTGGCCATCTATCTTGTTGTCCGGTACGTCATCACAAAGCCCGTGCTGCACCTGAAGCGGGTGAGCGACGCCATCGCACACGGCAACCTCGAAATGCGGGCTGACATTCGGACGGGTGACGAATTCGAGGAACTCAGCCACGCATTCAATCGCATGTTGCGGCACATGGTCACCGTGCAGGAAGAGCTGCGCGAGGTCAACTCAGACCTCGACGGCAAAGTCGACGAACTGGCCAACGTCAACCTGCAGCTGTACGAAATGAACAACGTCAAGGACGAGTTTCTGGCGACGATGAGCCATGAACTTCGAACGCCGCTGAACAGCATTCTCGGATTCAGCGACGTGCTCGGGACGGCCGCCAATCTCAACGACAAACAGAAGAAATACGTTGCTAACATCCAGTCATCGGGCCGCAGCCTGATGACAATGATCAACGACATTCTCGATCTGGCGAAGATCGAAAGCGGCAAGATGGAACTGCATCCTGCCGAATTCGGCATGGCTGAACTGGTTGAGCGGCATATCGCGACAATGGCCCAGATGGCCGAGCGGCGAAACATTGCGCTTTTCTGGTCCGTCGACGACTCGATGCCGACGCTGTTTCAGGATCCCGGCAAACTGCAGCAGATTCTCAATAACCTGCTCTCGAACGCGAT
>JAPOLP010000547.1 GCA_029977045.1 Planctomycetota bacterium | reverse complement strand
GGGATCTGTGTTGCAAAGATGGATCGGCTGGCCATCGAGGAGGCGGTCAAGATCCTGCGGACTACTGCTGTCCCCGCACAGCAGGCGATGCTCGCCGAGAATCCACAGGTCGCCCGGTTTGGTGGTTGCCTCGTCCGGTGGCGCGGGAATCTCGTCCGGATCGGTCATGCCTTCCTGCACGCCGGGATCGAGCAGCTTGGCCAACTCGTCCTGATCGAATCCCAGCAGCCCGAGATCGAAATCCATTCCCTGCAGTTCGGAGAGTTCGATCGGTAGGAGTTCCAGATTCCATTCGGCGATCTCAGCGGTCTTGTTGTCGGCGATGCGGAGCGCCTTGATCTTCTCTGGCGACAGCCCTCGAGCGACATGCACTGGCACTTCGGTGAGGCCGAGTTTCCTGGCTGCCTTTAGCCGCGTGTGGCCGATGATGATCACGCCTTCGTCGTCGACGACGATCGGCTGTCGAAAGCCGAATTCCTGAATCGACCGGGCCACGGCTTCGACCGCATCGTCATTCAGACGTGGGTTCTTGTCGTAGGGAATCAGTCGATCGATCGGCCAGGTTTCAACTTGCATCGTGGTCGTCATGTTGGCTCCAGGTTGGAGAGATGGATGGTTCAGGAATGGCGGTCAAGAAGCGGAGATTCGGCCCAGTTCAGGTTCAGGTCGTCGATCGCCCCGCTGCCGCAGTGCTCGTGAATCCAGACGAGCCCGCGTTTGGTGATGGCGACTTGGCGGACGCGGTCGCGATTCGGTTCGGTCAGCCGGCGGACAAGGCCGGCGTTTGCCAGTCGTCGTGTCCAACGGGACCAGCGGCTGCGATTTCGCGAGTTCGGACGCTGCCGGAACCAGGCCGCCGGTTCGTATCGTGTGGGGCGACCGTCCGCAGTCCGCCGGGCGATCGCCAGGAGCAGTTTGAACGCGACAGGGAGCCACTGGTTTGCGCTGGTTGCCACAGAATCTCCGTCGCAACGTCAGCCACTGGAACACGTTGCCATGTCGGGCCAGAAAATCCGGACAGTCGAAAGAAAGTCAGCCTAACTCCGCGACGGTTCCCGCGTGTATCTCCTTTCGCCCCCCGCCTTGGAAGGAACCATCGCCTCAATCGCCGACGCCACTGGTGGCCACGTGTCGCGTCGCTGGGCGAGTCGTACCGTTGGCCAACCTCCGCGAGTCAACGCGACACGGGCCAACGTGGGCGACCGTGGTTGGCGTCCTGATTGATACCCAAGTGCGGCTCGGGGGACTTCTTTCTTCTTTCACCCCCCCTCGCGTAGACAGGCAAAAACAGGCCAAAATCCGGCGCGAGGGGGGATAGGGGGTGAAAGGGGGAAAGAAGTAGAGAAAGTAGTGTTTTTCCTGTGTTTTACTGCAAAACTTCTTTCACCCTTCCTTCACCTTCTTTCTCCCTCTTTCACCCCGCCAGCACGAACTTCTTTCACCTTTCACCCGGTTGTTTCACCACGCGGATCACGCACCCTCGATCAGCTGGTAACCGCGAAACGGACGACCGGCGGTGTCGTGACCAAGCGGGGTGACATCACCTTGGGCAATGAGCGTTTCCATCATCAGCAAGAACGAATGGGCGTTCATTTTCATCCGCTTGAGCAGAACGCTGTGCGCCAGGATACGATCCGGCGCAGATCGCAGTTTCTGCTTCGCCTTGAGGCACTCGGCGTGGAACGGATTTTCGGCAACATGTCCCTGAACCATGTACAGCATGCGCCGGGTCTGGTGCATCGCAAAGTCCGTCGCCCAGGCAGCAGCCGACACGTCAATCGACGGATCGCGGTGATTCTCGCTGACTGCGTAAAGCAGCGACAACTTGCGGATGTGCTCGTTCGTGCGTCCCCAGACTGTCGTCCCGACAGGATCGCCGCGTTCTTCAGCGTGTGAGTATTCTCGCTCGCAGGCCCGTCTCGATTCGATCAACAGCGACTGGGCATCGTCGGTGTATCTCACAATCTTTGGGATCGGAAAGAACTTGTTGAGGTCTCCTTTTCCCGGCTGAAACTCAGACCAGTAGGTCGCAGTCTCCAGAACGCGCGGCGGAATGTCGGCGATTCGTGGTTCCTGACCGGCACCACGCTTTCCTGCTTCCACAATCAGCATGCGAGCGAAGAAGCCGTTCGTCAGCATGCGCTCACTCAACGCCGAATAGTAATGCGTCGGGATCGCTGTGCCGAAGATGACCAGGCATGGCTGCTCAATCGTGTCGTTCCGGTCCTTTCCCGCCTTGCACCGCATCGGCACAACACTGCTGGCGGCCGAGTACAGCGTCAGCAACGTTCCCAGAATCCCCTCGTAGCGGGCGTCCTTTGCTTTGTTGATCGATTGCAGCAGTCCGTCGATCTCGTCGGTCTGAAACAGCATGGCCGGTCGGACATAGAGCGCGTCCTGGAGCCCTTCACCGGAGGCAAAGTGTTCTCCGAGACACTCGGACTGCCCGACGGCATGTAGAATCCGCGTGTTTACCTTCCGTGGCCAGTCTTTTCCCGCTGCCGAATGCGCCAGGCTGAGCAGGTACAGGTTGGTCCGGTTGTCCGCTTGATCGCGAACCTTGCGACCGCCGAGGAATGCCTGCAATGCCAGCGCACCGCAGAACGCCAGCGGCTGATTCGGATAGGGAGCCGTCGCCAGCGAAAAGTCCATTACCTCGGAGATGAACCCCGGCACACGCAGGAGTTCTGTCGGTATGGGACCGGGGTCATCTGCAGTGTCAGTCGGCGGTTCACGTTCCGTTGCGCGGACTGTCGGCGTGGTTCCATTTGCCTGACCAACGAGCGCCGAGATGTCGACGGGTTGCTCCCGTTCCTGATTCAACAGCCATCCGCGTGGCTGGTCATGTGGTTTTGTCGCGGCGCTGGTGACCTTGTGTCGCAGTTCCTTTTCGGTCCACGGTGGTTCGCACCTCGGATTGAAGTAGTTGAGCAGCAACGCCAGCGCCCGTTCGGGATCGATCTCAAACCCGTGTACGAGGACCGTCGCTGCCGTGTACGTCGCAGCATGGCCGCCGTTGCCGCTGATGGCAGATGGGAGTTTGTCGAGGTATGCCAACGCACGAGACTCAACGTCGCTCGATGACTGGTGTTTGGTGATCCGGTCAGGGTGCGACCCTGTGCGCGCCACGGCATCGGTGCGACCGTTGCCAGAGGCAGCAACCGGATCAATGTCTCCGTGTCGGAGCTCGATGACTCGTTTCGCCAGTGCTTCCACGCAGGCTGCCAGCATCTCTGCCGGCACAACCGCTGGTTCGCCAGTCAGAACATCGTATTGCTGGCCGCTCGGATGAATACTCGGGCCAACAACGGTCTGGCCGCCAGTTGACCGCAGCTCGACGATCATCTGTCGCGTTACGGGATCACGGCGCTGCACGGTCTTCGCGGCGGCGGCGATGTACCACCAGTGCGAATCGGTTGCACCCGCGCGGCCTGATTTGGCTGCCGTCGCAGGCAGATAGTTACTGGCGATCGCCCTGGCTTCGACACAGTCGAGATCGACATCGACCAGGTTGCCGGATGGCTCTCCAAGAATGATTCCGACGTTGGCCGGTTGATCGAAATACTGATCCAGGTCAGTTTCACACAGGCGGAGTTGTTCCCACTCCTTGATGACAGGGCGTTTTTGTTTGTACGGAATCGGTACGACGCACCAGCCGCGGCGCACGTATTCGCGTGCGGCATCGAGTGGTGTGACAGCGTCATGACCAACCTGGTCCATCGTTCCCGAGGTTCCTCCGTTAACGCAGTTGCGGGGGCGATGTCAGGCTGACGGCCTTCGTGTGCTTCTGAATCAGCTCGGCAGCCGGACCAGCGGTTGGCCGATCGTCGATGACATTTCCGGTCGCGATGGCATCCAGCAGCACGCCGAGGCAGGCTCTTGCATGGGCCAGATGAGAGACGCCGCTCTCCGGATCGTCATCCTGACCATCCAGCCACTGCGCGAGGTGACGTTTGGCAGCGGCGATGTACACCGTGGCGCGGACCTTGGAGGTTCGCCAGTTGTATTCGCCGTACTTGCGGGCACCGAGTCCCATTACGACCGCTTCCAGGATCTCTGCGGCAGGGGGAATCAGGTGCAGCGGCGGTTTGCCGGCACCAACGCGGTCCTTCGGATTCTCGGCAGTACCGTCCGGATTGAAGATGCGCGGCAGGTCATGTTCGGTCATCAAGTCAGTGTCCTCAGACGGAGCGAGTGCGGCGACCATGGACCACCACATTCGGGAACTGTCACATTCCCAGCAGTCCTGACAGAGTTGAAAGTCGCTGCCAACCGAATCAGCAGGTTCGAGTTCAGCGCGACAGCGAGCGCAGGGAATCGGCATCAGCCTTCCCCGGCGTTGCAGCGGCAACAGAGAAGGCAGCGATGGCAATCAGCGCAGCCGGAGCGTTCCTTGCTGCACTCGGTGCAGTGGACGGTGGTCTGTTCGTTCAAGGTCGTTCCTTTCAGTTTGAGAAGAAGTGCGTCAGAGCGGCGACGCAATCGGTGGGATCAGCGGAGCGGGGACGGATGACCGGGATCGCCAGTTCGTCGGCGAACGTGCATTCCTGTGCTGCGCCGTGCGAGTAACCGGGAACGCGAAGCAGCACATCGCAGCGGGCCAGCAGATGGCGGTCGTATGCCAGCCATGTGTCGTATGGCTTTGGCGAAACGAGATGCCATGCCAGCGTGAGATGCGGAATCAGCGGCATGAACCCTGCATCGAGGAGGGCGTCGGCGATTCGAATGACCGTGTGCGTGTTCTGAACAGGG
>JAPOLP010000838.1 GCA_029977045.1 Planctomycetota bacterium | reverse complement strand
GGGCTTCTCGCTGCCAGCCAGTTCATGCGTTGGTGCGTGCTGCAACTGAGTCATCCAGCGTCTCCTGATTACGATCGAACGGAAAGGCCACTCCGATGGCAAACCTCACTGCTCTCATCATTGGATTTGCGATTGCGTCCGGTTCGCCGGTCGACGCACAGGTTCAGACGGCTGATGCCCGTCCGATCGACTTTGATGCCGTCGTTCTGCAGATGAGCCATTCGTGTGCGGCACCGGTCGCCTGTGCTCCGACAAACGACTGCTGCCCGTCAAAGTGTGACACCTGCAATCCCTGTGCGACGTCCTGCTGCGATCCGTGCTCAACCTGCAACTCGTGCTGCGTGGATGGCTACTGCTGTGGTTCGTACTGCTGCGGGAACTGGTGTGGCAGCTGCTGGGGCTGTCCTCGGCACTGCTGGAGCAAGGAAATCGAATGGACGACCAGCGACCTGTACCCGCACTTCGCGTACTGCCCCGAAAAGCATGGCCTGTACTCGTTCCGTCCAACGAACTGGACGCACTTTGAGCAGGCGAAGTCGGCTTACCCGGGTGTCGATCTGAAGGCTCCGTTCTCGAATGCCTTTATCACTGAAGTTCAGAACGAGTTCATCAAGACGAATGGCCCCGGCCCGCTGGCGGCGGACTCAGACCAGGTGGTTGACATGCAGGCTCGTCTGCCGGATCTGGAAGGCATTCTGAACAGCGGAAAGTAAACGAAGTAACGCGACCAGCAGGCGGTTCGGACAAATCGTTCGAGCCGCCTTTTCTTTTGCGAGGTGACTGCAGCCGGAGCTCGTTAGTGTGCCTGGACCTGAGTCTCGGCTGTCTGCTGGCCGAGCGGTTTCTGCTGTCCTGAGGCTCACCCTGTCGCATGTCACTTCAGAACGATTTGACGAAAAGAGCACACGCGTGCGAATTGCTGGTCGCGGCGTTCGTCGTGGCGGTCGCGACCGCGTGCCTCTTTCTGAAGCTGGGGCAGCATCCGGGCGACCTGCTGGTTGGTGTTCACTCTTCCGGACAGAACGACCTTACCAGTCACTTCCTGCGGTGCCGTGACACGCCGACTGTACTGGCTGATCGATTCGGCGGATGGTCGAACTGGGATCCGTATCTGGCTCTGGGATTGCCGGTACACGGCAATCCTCAGGCGGCCCTCTTGTACCCGCCGAACTGGCTCAGTTTCGTGTTTGGTGCGGAACGAACTCTGAGCTGGCTGATGGTTGCCCATCTGTGGCTTGGTGGCGTCGGCGTCTGGTTGCTCGCCAGGCATATCGGACTGAGTCGCGTCTCGGCACTTGTCGGAGCAGTCTCTGCGGCAGGGGCTCCGTATCTGGTAGCGCATCTGGCGGAAGGCCATGTCGCTCAGCTCTTCACGGTCACCTGGGTGCCGTGGATCCTGCTCGGCTTTGAACGCTTCATTGACTCGACAGGTCGGCGCTGGCGGATGGTGCCCGTCGTCGTCGCACTGAGTTTTCTGACCGGGCACGTGCAGGAACTCTATTACCTGATGCTGCTGCTGAGCGGCGTTGCGGTGATGGCTGCCTGGCGGGAACGTAAATCAGGCAACGCGTCTGCTGCGAAATCACTGCTGCTGCACTGGATGCTTGCTGGCGGCTTCTCGGTCGGGCTGGCCTGTGGTGACCTCATTCCGGTCTGGCTGAACAGCCGGCAGGCCGTGCGCAGCGATCGGTTGCCACTGGACCTGGCGGGCGATGGCCTGACACTGGCGCATCTGAAACAGTTGCTGAATCCGTTTGCGTTGGCTCCGCCTGAAGAGACGGCGTCGAAGTACGGCTTCTACTGGACGAAGCTGTTTCACTTTGGAATCGGCCCGTTGCTGCTGGCGGCTCTGGCTGTTGTTGCTCAGTGGAAGCGACCGCAGACACGACGGCTGTTCTGGATGCTGGCTGTCGCGATTGTCTTCGCGTTCGGAACAGCGACTCCGTTCTTCGGCATCTGTTACCGAGTGATCCCGGTGCTGGGTTCGTTTCGTGTGCCGACGCGGATTTTGTTTCTGTGCTCGTTCTTCGTGGCCGTGCTCGCCGCGATCGGAGCCGAGCTTTTGTTCGGCCGCCGTTCTAGAGCTGTTGGCGACGGTGAAGCTTCTGACACGAAGACCGAATCAGTGGCAGCTTCCACTGGCGGTCTGACGTTCGGAGCGATCGTCGGAGTGCTCGTCGCAGCGGGTATCGGGTACGAACTCTGGCGACACGCTGACCGAGTGCTGGCGACGAGTGATCCCGCTTCCCTGAGAACGTCTTCAGCCGTCAGTCAGTTCCTGCTCGAATCGGGTGCCGGGGACACGGTCGATCCTGTCCGGATTCTCGCGTCACAGAACCTGTACTCAGACATCGAGTCCTTCCGGGACGGCGTGCAGCGTGTACGGGGCTACGAGCCTGTTCCGCAGATTCGCCTGGCCTGGGCGGTCGACGCATTGTCTAACCTGCCCGATGGTCAGCTCGACTTCGCCGGGTTTCACGACGTGCGTCTTGCGACGCTGAATCAGTCCGTCGCCGACCTGCTGGGTATCCGTTTCGTCGTGACTGGGGCTCGTCAGACGGAACTCGAAGGCTGGCGTCGAGTCGCAACGGGAGAACTTCCGCAGCCGGTTCAGATTCGAGGCTCACAGCCTGGCAAGCCAATCGCCTTCCAGATCTTCGAGAACCTGGAGCTGATGCCGCGAGCGTTCGTTGTCGGCAACGTCGCGGAATGTGCGGACCTCGAAACGCAGGAACGCATCGATCAACTTGAGAAGCTGAATCCTCGCGAGACTGTGCAGCTTGAACGCGACGTCCTGCCGGACGGGGCGCGGTCCGAATACAGGCCTGCGAAGATCGACGAATACAAAGCCGACCGCGTGACAGTCTCGGTTGAACTCGAAGCGTCAGGGTACCTGGTCCTGGCGGACCTGTATCACCCCGGCTGGAAGGCAACGGTTGATGGCGAGGCCATTGAGATCCTGCCCGCCGATCTTGCGCTGCGAGCCGTGCCGCTTGACGCAGGCTCGCACGTTGTCGAGTTCTCGTACGAGTGCCCCGGCCAGAAGGCAGGGCTCACCGTGTCGCTTGCGGCGCTGATTGCCCTGTTGATTTCAGCGGCTGTCGCGCGACGCGGTTCCGCGACGGTTGCGTCAGAGGCAACGACCGTCTGACTCGCGACCTTTCGACCGGTTTTCGCTGACGACTCGCCTTCGCTACGGTGAGCGTCTTCAAACCCTGCTGCCGTGAGGGAGGTTGCTGTGGTCGCTCAGCCGGTTTCTGTCGTGTCCGTCGCCAGTCTGCGAGCGGCGGTTGTCGTCTGCGGAGTTGTGCTCAGTTGCGCCGGTGCTGTCGCGAAGGAGCCGATCGGCCTGGCCGATTCGCTGCTGAATCTGACGCCGGAATGTCG
>JAPOLP010000754.1 GCA_029977045.1 Planctomycetota bacterium | reverse complement strand
ATTGGCTCAGCCGGCGGTCGGAGAAAAGCACGCTGAAGCTCAGGCCTGAAGAGTGTCGCTACTTCTGAGCGGCGGGGATCACCTTCAGCGGGACCGGACCACTCGGCAGCGTGAACAGCGTGTTTGGGGGGTCTTTGGCTTCGGGATCCTTGTTGAACGGAACCTGAGCCTGGCACTGCAGCGTCAGCGTGTACTCGCCCGGCTGCGTGTTCGGCTGCACGTCGATCTTCAGCGGCTTCGACGTTTCACTGGCCTGGATATCGAAGTTCCCCAGCTTGAACTGGCCAGGGAAGTTCAACGGCTGAACCGTGACCTTTTCCTTGAAGTCTGGCCATAGGCGCTTGAGTTCGACCGTCAGCTCTGCAGTCTTGCCGGCTTCGATGTCGATCTGTTCGGGTACGATCGCAACGCTGAACGGCGCTGACTTGCGGACGGCAAGAGCCAGCGAGCGCTGTGGCTGGCTGGTCCCCGAGTTGTTCCAAACTCGCGAGTACGGACGTACTTCGCGACGAAACGCCTGGCCGTCGATCTCGCCGGTTGCGAACAGCTTGACGAAGCCGGTCCATTCAGCGGCGTCATCGTCGGCCCACAGCACGAAGTTGCCTCTCGAGTTGTTCGGAACTCCCGTCGGCTGAAAGTGAACGTCGGGCGGCAGGCCTTCCGCAGTGATCGTGACCTGCCCGTTGTAATTCTTCTGGTGGATGACGATGTCGAGGTACGTTGCTCCGCCGGTAAAAACTGTCGTACCGGCGGGATTCTGATTCGAGCGGTGGATCGCGGCGGCGAAGAAGTCCGGCTGCGGCTTGCGGATTTCGAGCACGTACTGATAACGGTCGCCGCCTCGCTGATAGCGGTCCTGGACGAGCACCTTGTACTTGCGGTCCTTCGACAGGTTCACGGTCTGCGACGGATCGCGAAGATGCCCGTCGAACGCGTTGATGCGATGCCCGAAGTCGTCGAGTTCCTGCACGCGGTTGCCGTTGTCGTCGACGATGACCAGGTAGGCGTCGGCTCGGCCAGCGATTCGCTCGCAGTAGACGTCGAAGGAGTACGGTCCGTTCTCGTCAACCTGAAACGCGAACCAGTCGGCATCGCGCGGCTGGTCAAAGCGGCCTGCAACAACCGCCGGCAAGATCAGCGGCTGAGCTGCGTCCTGAGCATTGTTCGGTTCGGCTTCGAGCGTTACTGGATCACTGGTCACCAGGACCGGCTGAGCGTCCCAGACGCCGCTGGCCTGCTCTGGTCGGACCTGCAGGCCGGCGAGCGTGCAGGTGGCCGCTGTCGGCAGAACCGAGTGATGCGTCGGGTGCGAGAGGAATTCGTACGGCCGCGAAGCTGCGAATTCCGGCGACGGAACCGCGACGGAGAACTGCAACTGGTCGAGCGGCAGGCTGCCGTCGTCTGTGGGCTTGCCAGCGGTGCCGCCAACCGACGTGAGATTTCGACCTCGCGCCGTCAAGGTCGCTGGCTGGCCGGCCTGCAGAGCCGGTGGGAAGACGTTCTCGATTTGCGGACGATCGGAAACGACGAGGCGATACGGGTAGCCGCCTCGGTAAGAAAGGTCGTGCAGCGCGACGATGACTTCCCCGTCGGACGCGGCGACGTAATCGATCATCGGATCCTGACCGTAATAGTCTCCGCTCGATGCAAGCAGGCTGCCGCTGGCCGACGTCAGCGTCATCGTCGCGTCGAGTTCCGAATCGATCCGTTGAGCCTGGCAGTCGATGACGACGCGCTGACCTTTCTTCACGGCGACGCGGTAGAAGTCCTCGGCGTTGCCATCGATCGTTCCGTTGACCGCCGAGTTGACTTCGATCGTCTGCGCTTTGGCGACTTCGCGGTTGTCACCGTTGTCGGCGACGTCGGTCAGGCCGCTCGACACGGCGAACAGTCGCGGATTGCTGACTCCGAAGCGACCGACGAGATAAACGTCATACGTTCCAGGAGTCACGTCGGCGGCGATCGTGATCTGAAAGAAGCGGTCCTTTTCCGCGACTCGCGTTGCCGACAGGCCGGGGTGATCGAACAGCAACGACTCGACGCCTTCGATGTCGGCACCGAGGATCTCGACCTCGATTGTCGTTCCCGCCGACGCGCCCAGCGGCTTCAGCCGATCAAATCGTGGCTGAGGCAAGTCGGCGAAAGCGTTCGCCGCGACGGCCAATAAAACGGCGAGGCCACAGGCGAGCCGCCGAGCAACGACCGAACGCATCAAGCGCCAAACTGCTCCCGGCTCGCTTTTCCCTGTTCGCTCTCTCCTCACAGCAGTTCCCCGATCGGGCGGCCTTCGTTGAGGACGGGCATGGGGCGTTGGGCCTGATCGTAGAAGACGTGCCGGTAGTCGACGTTGACCGTGTGGTACATCGTCGAGAGGACGTCGCCCGGTGTGCAGGGGCGGTTGATCGGGGCCTCGGCTTTCGAGTCTGTTCCGCCGATGCCCTGCCCCATTTGGGGGCCGCCCCCCGCCATGAAGACGGACATCGCTCCCGGCCAGTGGTCGCGTCCGGCGCCGGGATTGATACGTGGCGTGCGACCGAATTCGCCGAAGGTCATCACGAGGACGTCGTTCATCAGGCCCCGATCGGCGAGGTCTTCAACGAGCGCCGCGACGGCCTTGTCGTAATTCGGCAGCAGGTTGTCTTTCAGAGCCTTGAAGTTGTCGCCGTGTGTGTCCCAGCCGCCGCCGGCCTGGATCGTCACGTACGACACGCCGGATTCGACTAGCCGGCGGGCGAGCAGGCAGCTCTGGCCCATATCGTTGCGACCGTATCGCTCGCGAAGTGCGGCGTCTTCGGCGGTGATGTCGAACGCTTTGAGCGTCTTATCGTTGGTGACCATCTCCAGTCCCTGAGCGTAAAACTTGTCGAGTTCCGACAGGTCACCGGCGGCGTCGACGTCGCGGCGCAGGTTGTCGACGCCTTCCAGAAGTGAACGGCGGCTGGCCAGGCGATCGGTGCTGACCCGGCCTGGCAGTTTGAGGTTCTTGACCGAGAAGCCGTCGCGATTCGGATCGTCTTCGGGCGAAAACGGATTGTGCGACGCGCCCAGGTAGGCGGCTTTTCCGAGGCCCAGCGATCGCGGCAGATTAACGTAGGCCGGCAGGTCTTTGTCGTTGGCTCCTCGCATTGTCGAGACGACCGAACCGCAGGCCGGGAAGATGTTGTTGTTGACCTCGATCGTCGGCTGCCAGCCGGTGAGCATCCACTGCGAACCCATGCCGTGCCCGGCGTTCGTGTGGTAAACGGAACGCAGGATCGAGAACCTGTCGGCAACTTTGGCTTGATGAGGAAGGTGCTCGCTGATCATCGTTCCGGGCACGTTTGTCGCGATCGGACGGAACTCGCCGCGGTACTCAGCCGGAGCCGTCGGCTTCAAATCGTACATATCGATATGGCTTGGTCCTCCGGCCAGCCAGACCTGGATCACGGCCTTCTGCGGCCGCTTGCCACCGCCAGTCGTGCCGCCCTCGCCCGTCGCCGCCTGGGCCTGAGCCCAGCCAGCGAGGGACAGCCCGCCAAAGGCGAGCCCGCCGACGCGCAGAAAACCTCGACGGCTGACGCCATCACACATCCTCGATCCAGAACCGGTAATGTCGAACATGGCTGGTTCCTGTGTCCTGTGAAATGTTCTCAGTGGTTGAACATGAATTCGCGTGAGTTGAGCAGTGACCAGAGCAGGTCTTCGGCGGCCTT
>JAPOLP010001045.1 GCA_029977045.1 Planctomycetota bacterium | reverse complement strand
TGCCCGGCTTTGGTTTCAATACGGATCAGCACCGTGGCGGCGCCCTGGTGATCTTCCTGCAGTCGAGCGGCGAACTTGAAGCTGTGGCCGGGCACGACCCGGTCGTCGGTATCGGCGGTTGTCACCATCGTCGGCGGGTAGCTCGTTCCGTCCTTCAGGTTGTGGTACGGCGAGTACGCGTACAGAGCCTTGAACTCGTCCGCGTTGTCAGCCGAGCCGTAATCGTCGACCCAGAAGCGGCCTGCGGTGAACTTGTGAAACCGCAGCATGTCCATGACGCCGACCGCCGGCAGACACGCTCCGTAAAGGTCGGGCCGCTGAGCCATGCAGGCTCCGACGAGCAGCCCGCCGTTGCTGCCGCCCATGATCGCGAGCTTCTTCTTCGACGTGTAGCCGTTGTTGATCAACCACTCGCCCGCGGCGATGAAGTCGTCGAAGACGTTCTGCTTCTGCAGCTTTGTGCCGGCCTTGTGCCACTTCTCGCCGTACTCGCCGCCGCCGCGCAGGTTCGCGGAGACATACACGCCGCCGAGGTCCATCCAGGCAAGTCGGCTGACTGAGAACCGCGGCGTCAGCGGAATGTTGAAGCCGCCGTATCCGTACAGCAGCGTCGGGTTCGAGCCGTCGAGCTTCAGGCCCTTGCGATGCACGATGAACATCGGGACCTTCGTGCCATCCTTGCTCGGGTAGAAGACCTGCTTCGTCTCGTAGTCGTCCGGGTTGAATTTTACCTCGGCCTGTCGGAACAGAACGCTCTTCCCGGTCACCAGGTTGTAGCGGTAGATCGTCGGCGGCGTCGCGAAGCTGGCAAACGAATAGAACGTTTCGGTTTCCCCTCGCTTGCCGCCGAAGCCGGACGCGGATCCGATGCCGGGGAACTCGACCTCGCGGATAAAGTCGCCGCTCATCGAGTGGATGTTGACCTGCGTCTGGGCATCCTTGAGGTAGCTCGCGACAAACAGGTTGCCGACAAGGCCGACGCTGTCGAGCGTCTCTTCCCGCTGCGGGATGATCTCACGCCAGTTCTTCTGATCCGGGTTGCGGATATCGATCGCCACGACGCGCCGGCGCGGGGCGTCGAGATTTGTCTTGAAGTAGAAGACCGGACCGTCATTGCCGACGAACGT
Organism: Planctomycetota bacterium; assembly: GCA_029977045.1. Classification (GTDB taxonomy): domain Bacteria; phylum Planctomycetota; class Planctomycetia; order Planctomycetales; family Planctomycetaceae; genus JAPOLP01. Next base: position 1,398 of record JAPOLP010001045.1, on the reverse strand, counting down.
GTACTCGAATTCGAAGTTGCTGATCAGGTCCGTCGGCAGGGCGTATGGTTCCGCGAGATCTCGATACACGACGCGGTAGCGATCGTCGGTGCCCTTCCAGATTGTGATAACCAGATAGCGGCCATCTTCAGTGACTTCGCAGCCGTAACCCCATTCGGGTTCGTCGGGCCGCTCGTAAACCAGCACGTCCTGAGCCTGCGACGTGCCCAGGCGGTGGTAGTAGACCTTCATGTTGAGGTTCAGAGCCTGGAACTCGGCATCGCCGCTCGGCTCCGGATAGCGGGCGTAGAAGAAGCCTTTGCTGTCCTTTGACCAGACCGGCGAGTTGAACTTGATCCGCTGCAGTTCGTCGGTCAGCGTCCGTCCGGTGGCGATCTCCATGATCTTCCAGGTCCGCCAGTCCGAGCCGGCGTCCTGCACGCCGTAGGCGACGTAATTGCCGTCGTCGCTGAAGGCCGTTCCCGACAGAGCGACGGTGCCGTCGTCCGACCAGGCGTTCGGGTCCATCAGCACGCGGGCCTCGCCGTCGAGCGAGTCCTGGACGTAGAGCACGAACTGATTCTGCAGCCCCGAGTTGTGGTAGTAGTAGTACCGCCCGCCGGCTTTGAATGGGGCGTCGAACTTCTCGAAGTTCCACAGCTCGGTGATTCGCTGGTTGATGTAGCCTCGCTCGGGAATCTGTTCGAGATACCCGAACGTGACGTTGTTCTCAGCTTCAACCCAGGCGGCAACGTCCTTCGATTCGCGGACGTCGTCCTCGAGCCAGCGGTACGGATCAGCGACCTTCGTTACGTGGTGATCGTCGACCTGATCGACCTTCTTTGTGGTCGGGTATTTCAAAACGGGTTCAGCGGCGGCCACGTCGATCGACCTTCCTGTCGGCGCGAAAACAAACAGAGCAGCGGTCAGCAGAAGACAAACGGAAGCTCTCACAGCACTCCTCCTGCGGGGCATTTTCCGGGGAATCGCACGCGAGTGCGACTTTTCGGCGAGAATAGCGAGACAGCCCCGCGACGAACACCAATTGCGGCGGGCTCGTTCTTTACCCAGGCTGTCTGCAGCGCAAAGACGCTGAGACGCAAAGGAGCGCAAAGTTCAGGAGTTGCGTTTTCGCAGTCCGATCAGCTTCTTTGCGAATCCTCGCGGCTTGGCGTCTTTGCGCTGAGGCCATGACCGCCACTCTTCAGAACCAGAAATCACATGACGAAATCCAACCGGCTGATCGACGAACCCAGCCCGTACCTGCAGCAGCATGCTTACAACCCGGTGGACTGGTTTCCGTGGGGTGACGAGGCGATTGCCCGGTCGAGGGAACTCGGTCGACCGATCTTTCTGTCGATCGGGTACTAGGCTTGCCACTGGTGCCACGTCATGGAGCACGAGAGCTTCGAGAACGAC
>JAPOLP010000408.1 GCA_029977045.1 Planctomycetota bacterium | reverse complement strand
CTGACGATGAACTGCACCCGCTGCCACGAACGCAAGTATGACCCGTTCCAGCAGGCTGACTTCTACCGGTTCCGAGCCTTCCTCGAGCCTTACCACGTACGGCTGGACATGGTCCCCGGAGAGCCCGACTTTGAACGAGACGGGGTTCCTCGCGTCTACGACGGCTTTCCAGACGATCCGACTTACGTCTACGTGCGCGGCGATGAGAAGAACCCCGACAAGTCGAGAGCAGTCAGCCCCGGCGTTCCGGAACTGCTCGCGTTCAAGGAACTGCTGATCGAGCCGGTCTCGCTGCCGGTCGAAGCCTGGCAGCCGGAACTGCGACCGTGGGTTGCCGAAGCTCATCTCGCTGCTGCCCGGAAGAAAGTCGAGACCGCTCAGGCGGCGTTGAAGGCAGCGACCGAGAAAGTCGCGGTAGCCGAGAAGAACGCGAGCGATGCTGTAGCTCAGGCGAAGGCGGTTACGAAGGAAGACACAAAGGACGACGCCAGTCCGCTCGTCGTCGAGAAGTTTGCGACGCTCGATGAGACCCGCTGGAAGCTGTACGGCGGAGGCTGGTCGCACTCGCCAGGGAAGCTGGAGCAGAAGCGTGACGGGGCACAGCGGTCAACGTTGCGGCTGATCGCGAAGCCGCCACGCGATTTCGACGCAACCGTCCGTTTCACAATTCTCGGCGGCAGCCAATGGCGCAGTGTTGGCCTGTCGTTCGACGCGAGTGAGCTGGACCCGACGCGCGACACGTCGCCGGACTACAGCGAGCAGAACGTTTATGTGAGCGCTTACGCTGGTGGCCCGAAGATTCACGCCGCTTATAATGAGCGAGGCAAGTGGCATTACCCGCCGGGCCACGCCGTCCGACAACTTCCGATCGAGCTGAATCGCGAATACACGCTGCAGGTGCAGGTTCGAGGCCAGCTGATCAACGCGACGCTGAATGGCGAACCTGTTCTTGCCTGCGAAACGCCACTCGCCCGAGCGGACGGCCATCTTCAGGTGACGGCGTTCGATGCGTTGACAGTCCTCCACGAAATCAAAGTGGCTCCGTTGAGTCGCGATGTGAAACTGAGGACTCCTGGAAACGCTCCGCAGTCGCCACAGAATGCCGAGCAGAAACTCGCTCTCGCCCGGGCGGAACACGCGATCGCCGAGGCCGACCTCGCGATTGCACAGGCATCCGTGACGAGCGTTGAGCGACGAGCTGCCGCGATGCAGTTCGCCCATCAGCAGGCGGATTCACCGGAATCGAAAACTGCTCGCGCCGAGGCTGTCCGGACAGAAAGGCTGGTCGCCGTCGAGCTGGCACGCCGGACGGTGGCCGTCGCGGAACGGGATCTGTTGCAGGCGGCTGCCGACAAGCGGGACGCTGTGGAGAAGACGCTGAACGCGGCCCGCGAAGCGTTCGACAAAGCCGTCTCCACGTCGCAGTCCGAGGTGAAAGAGACGGACCAGTTCACTCGACTGACTGGAGCCCAATGGACGGCGACCCGGTTCTTCAGTTCGGGCAAAGACGACCCGTTTCCCGAATTCAAACCGACGAGCACGGGCCGGCGAACGGCTCTGGCGGACTGGATCACGGACCGGCGCAATCCGCTGACGGCTCGGGTGGCCGCAAACCACATCTGGATGCGGCACATGGGACGGCCTCTCGTTGCGACGGTGTTCGACTTCGGACGGAACGGAGCGGCGCCGACGCATCCGGAACTGCTCGACTGGCTGGCGTCCGAGTTGATGGACAACGGCTGGAGCATGAAGCATCTGCACCGGCTGATCACGAACTCGGCGGCGTACCGCCTGAGTTCGTCGCTGGCGGATGGGGAACAGAACGTCGAACGCGACCCCGAGAACCGCTACTGGTGGCGACGGGTTCCGATCCGCGTCGAATCGCAGGTCGTTCGAGACTCGCTGCTGTCGATGGCCGGAACACTTGACGAGAAGATCGGCGGTCCGACGGTGCCGCGTGCCGAGCAGGATCAGTCGACGCGGCGGAGCCTCTACTTCTTCCACTCAAACAACGAACGCAATCTGTTCCTGACAACGTTCGACGAGGCTCTGGTCAAGGATTGCTACCGCCGCGAGCAGAGCATCGTGCCTCAGCAGGCACTCGCGCTGTCGAACAGTTCGCTGGCGACTGACAGTGCGGGGAAGATCGCCGTTCGACTGTCGCCCGCTGCGAAGACAGAAGCCAACTTCGTTCGCGCCGCGTTCGCCGTCGTGACCGGGATTCGCCCGAGCGACGACGAGGCTGCCGCCAGTGCCGCGGCACTCGCTGAGTGGAGGAAACTGCCGGGCGGGTCCGACGAGCAGGCTCGCGCGAATCTTGTCTGGGCACTGATTAACCACAACGACTTCGTCACGCTTCGCTGACGGCACACGCAGCGGGAGGCTCAGCATGATCGGACAGAATCAGAATCGCCGGACGTTTCTCGCCGATGTCGGCATGGGCTTCACCGGCCTGGCACTCGCCGCAATGCTGCAGCAGGATGGCGTGGCAAAAGACGGGGCGTGGGCTCCGCCGACGGGTGAGCCGCACTCTGCACCCAGGGCAAAGAACGTGATCTGGTTGTTCATGAACGGAGGCGTCAGCCAGGCGGAGAGCTTCGACCCAAAGCCGATGCTCACGAAGTACGCCGGCAAGACGATCGCCGAGACACCGTTCGCTGACGTGCAGGATCCGAAGAAGCTGGCCATCGAACGGCTGGTCGTACCCGATGGAAACGGCAATCAACGGAACAAGCTGTACCCGCTGCAGATCGGTTTTCGGAAGCACGGCGAGAGCGGCATCGAGGTCGCCGACTGGTTTCCGCACATCGCCGGACAGGTCGACAAGCTGGCCGTCGTGCGGTCGATGTGGACGACCGACAGCAACCACGGAGCCCAGACGCAGTTTCATTCGGGTCGGCATCAGAACGACGGCGAGTTTCCGACTCTGGGTGCCTGGGTGCATTACGGACTCGGGTCGATGAACGACAACCTGCCGCAGTTTGTTTCGATCGGCAATCGCGAGTACTGGAACAAGCGCGATGGCCACTACCTCGGGCCGGCTCACGATGCCGTGCCACTGCGGGTCGATCCGCAGAATCCGCTCGACTTCAGCCAGTCAGCGCGGCCGATGTCCGCACAGTCGCAGTCGATTGGTCGTAACCTGATCGGCCGGTTGAACTCGTTGCGGGGAGTCGAGTATCCCAACGATCCGGACATGGCGGCGCGCATCGCATCGTACGAACTCGCATTCCGGATGCAGCAGTCCGTACCCGACGTCGTCGACTTCTCGCAAGAGACGCAGGAAACGCAGTCGCTGTACGGAATCGACAAAGGTCCTTCGCGCAGCTTTGGAATGGAGCTGCTGGCCGCTCGGCGGATGGTCGAACGCGGCGTCCGCTTCGTGCAGATTCAGCATGGAGCGGGAGGTGCAGGAGCCTGGGACGCTCATGGCGGACTGAAGGCCAACCACTCACGAAACGCACTGGCGGTCGACCAGCCAATCGGTGGGCTGCTCGAGGATCTCGACCGACGCGGGCTGCTCGACGAAACGCTGGTCCTCTTCGCAAGCGAGTTCGGACGAACGCCTGGCTCACAAGGCAGCGACGGACGCGATCATCACATCTTCGGCTTTACCGTCTGGATGGCGGGCGGCGGTCTGAAACGTGGAGTCGTTCACGGAGCGACCGACGAGATCGGTTTCCACGCCGTCGAGAACCGCCATTACGTCACCGACATCCACGCGACGATTCTGAAACAGCTCGGCCTGGATTCCCGCCGCATGGAAGTCCCCGGTCGCAAACGCCTGGACCTCGACCACGGCACGGCAATCAACGAGATCATCGCGTGAATCGAAGGCTGGCAGATGCGCCGGCCACTCGACTTCGCGGTGCAGACGCGAGTCCAGGGACTCAGCCGTTTGAAGCCTCAGGGCCTTCAGGAGCAGGTTTGTCATCGGAGTCGTCAGGTTCAGCGTTGGCTGTGGCTTCAGGCTGAACTTCGTCCGGCGTCTTTACTTCGGGATCATTCCCGTCTGTCGAGGACGGAGGTTCTGCAGGCGGTGCTGGTCCATCAAGAACGACCGGGAGGGTCGGCGCCGCAGGTGCACTGAAGTGCGAATACAGAAAGGCTCCCAGCAGCAGGACGGCTCCTGCTCCACCGAGGATGGCCAGTTGCCGCGGGTTCGATTTCCGGCCCGATCGCAGGTCTGGCGACTCATCATCGTCAGCTGGCGGATTCGTCTTTGACGATCTACCTCGCCGTGATGGCAGCTCGGGATCCGAGTGTTCCTCTCCGGACCTTCTCCGCCGAATTACGGGGACTGCTGCGTCCGATACTGCTTCATCGTCGAATACGTCGACCTCTACGCCAGCTGAAAGATCGACGGGCTCAACGTCCGTGACTTCGTCCGGTGCTGGCTCGGTTCGATGTCGGTGACGAGCTTCAGAACGTTTGTCGTCAGCTCTCTGAGGCCGCCGCTTCTGAGAGCTGGCCTGTTGATCGGCTAGCTGGGTAGCAGCTGCTGGCTGGCCTTCTGAAACGCCTTTCTGGTCATCCACGAAATCCGCACCGTGCGGATCAAGCGAGTATGCGTCGTCACTGAAGTCGTCATCATCCGGGAGCAGGTCCGCGTCGGTGATGTCGAAGATTGGAGACTCTGTGCACAACTGGCGCCGGAGCGGCTGCTTCGAATTCATCAGATGGTTCAATCGAATAAACGGGGATCTCTTCCGTGACACCCGCGTCCTGAACCGAACGAGACGCGTAGCCTGTCGCTGTTGAACCAGTGGCTCCTGGTGCAGCCGGCCTTGTTTTGTTTTTGGGTTCACGGACCCGTTCGGCCTGCCTGGGGATATGGAAAATCGCCTGGCACTTGCTGCATTCCCCCTCACGTCCGGCGAAGCGTTCGGGAATCTGAAACGACTTCCCGCATTCCGGACACTCGACCCGAATCTGCATCGCCGACTCCGCTTGAAGGCCGTGTTTGCGGGCCACGGTTCTGATCTGGAACCAGGCGGCCGGATGACGTTCAGTCTGACAACTGATCCAGGATTTCGCTTTGCTCGGGGAAACGTCCGGTCTGACGCTTCGAGTAAATCAGCTGGCCGTCAACGACGACATCAAACACACCGCCGCTCCCTTTGACCAGCTCAGCAACCACCCCCGTCTTTGTCTTGATCGCGTCCGCCAGACCGGCGGCTTGAGGGGTGTAGTTTCACTGTACGCAGTACGTGATCGAAATCTGCATGGCTCTATGTCTCCATCCGGTAACTTCAAATCGCGAGAAGAGCGAGGTTAGCGGCGACGATTCGACAAGCCAACCCGTCACCGTCGGGCGGTTGCCGGCATGAACTCGTTGAAGGTCCAGGGACGCGACGACATTGCCCAGGCAGATTCAAAAAACTGGCACCATTTCGTACGAAGAATTGTCGGATGTTCGAAGTCCTGAGCCTGGCACGCTGCGACGAATTTTCGATCAACGCCGTAGTATCGGGCGTCACTTGCCTCGTCGTCGGACTGCCCCGACCGGGGGGCCTGTGGTACTTCCTGGCTCGTACGAAACCCGTATTCATAGAGCAAGCCCAACTCCAGCTGACGGCGAAGATTGCGGCCTCGAATTGAGCTGGGGCGGCTGAAGTAGCGAGTGACCACTTCGCGGTCAGAATTCCACACGAGTTCTTCAGCTTTTACGCGGATGACAGGCTTTCGCCCTCGCTTCTGCGGAGCTTCGAGCTCCAACAGCTTCGTTTCGAACCG
>JAPOLP010000753.1 GCA_029977045.1 Planctomycetota bacterium | reverse complement strand
GTAGCCGACTCGATCCTTCGACGGGACGAGCATCGGCGGGACGCGAACGGCGGTCTTGCCTCCGTAGGAGAGACCGTAGAACGCGATGCGGTCAGAGTCGACGTTGAGCAGCGAAGCCAGCCACTCCAGCGTGCGACCGTGTTGAGGGATGATGTAGCTGAAGAGCGACCTCTTGAGGACGTTCGACTTGCGCTGCAGCGTGCGGAAGCGGTCCTGGCCTCGGTATGGGTTCTGCGGCGCGTAGACGATGAAGCCTCGCCGGCACAGAGCCGAGCTGAAGCCTTTGTACGGCCCCCAGGCTCGCGATTTCTGGTCTTCGGTGATCGTGTCCATCGGCACGCCTTCCAGGCCGTGCTGGCAGACGACGACGGGCCTCTTCTCGCCCGGCTTCAGATCTTTGGGCAGCAGCAGGATCCCGGCGGCGATCACGTCGCGGTAACAATCGAGCACAACTTCGTAGCCGGTCATCTCGTCGGTATCGATGACCTTGCGCGAGCGGGGATTGAGCGGCATCGTGGGTTCAGGCAGGCGACCGATCAGTTCGTTGTAGGTCCAGTCGCGCAGCGGCTTTGCCGTTTCAACCCACTTGTCGACGGACGATCGATCGGCGGCGGCCCACTTCTGATCGCGGACCTTCGGGCTCAATCGCAGCAGCGTCTGAACGTGACGCTGCAGTTCCTCGATCTGCCGCTTCTGGCGAGCTGTCGCTTCGTTAGCGGCAGCATGAACCGCGTCGTCAACGCCTGGCACGACGGGTTCGAGCTTTTCTTTGTCAGCGTGGAATTTCGCTTCGACGCCCAGTCCACTGAGAAACGACGCGAACGCTTCGTTCGTTCCCGCTGGACCGTTGCCTTCGCCGCTGGCGACGAGTGCCAGTTGATCTTCCGCTTTAAGCTTCTGGTAAGTCGCAGCCGCTCGATCGAACTCGGCGCGGACGGAACCGAGTGTTGCGGTTTCGATACGACCCGGAGCGGCACCGCCTCGGCAACCAGACCGAACAGCCGGCGGGCCAGAACTTTCCGGGACGACACAGGCTTCGATGGTCAGTGGTCGGGGAGCGATCAGGCCGGCGAGTTCCGCGTCGCCGAACTCGGTCAGCAGTCCCCAGACGTTGCGGTAAATTGGCTCTTCCCAGACACCTTCCCGCGTCGAGAAGTAACCAGCGACGAGAGCCGCGTCGATGCGCTGATCGAGCGCCGCCGAGTACAGAGCCAGCAGCCCGCCTTCGCCGATTCCAGCGACGCCAATTGGCAGGTCGATCTTCAGTCGTGCGGCGAATTGTTCGAGCAGATCGACGGCGGCTAGTGTCTTCTGAACTTCGTAGCCGATGACGTGTCGGCCCATCTCGAACGCCTGGCGGTAGACGAACTCGCGGTGCGTCTGGTTGGTGTAGGCGACGTACGGGCTGCCGGAGAGTTCGTCGCTGCGGCTGATCAGCGTTGGCACAACGACGAGACACCCTTCCCCAGCCAGCCGCCAGGGCAGACGAGCCGATGCGGACAGGTTGCCACTCAGGCCAGTAAAGTCTTCGGGAGTCCAGTCAGCGTCCGGCAGCGCGACGACTGCCGCGTTGATTCCTTCGGGCCGGAGCAGCAGGCCTTCCGCCGTGACGCCGTCGAGCACCTGCCAGCGGACGGCGTACACCGTCACGTCGTTCGAACGGGCGACGACCGACGACCGTTCGATCGAATCGAGCGTCTCAAAGCTGAACGCATTCGGGGATGCGGTGGTGACTCGCGCGTCGACCGCGCCGATATATTCGCGGAAGCGTTCGCGGTTGCCGGCGATGCTCTTCTGGTAAGCCTCGACGTTGCTGAAGTCGCGGTTCCAGTGCTGTTCGCGGCTTTCGCGGGCGGCTTTGATTTCCCGCAGACAGAAACGGTCGATGCCATCGACCATGACTTCGTCGAGTGGCCGTGTTTCAGTCAGAACTTTCGTGCCGGGAAGTGGGTCATTGGCGAGCGACGCGGCATTGGCGATGAGAGTCAGCAGTGTGGCGAAGACAGAAAAACTCAGCGGGCGGGCCATCAGAATGCTCCTGCGGTACGGTTCCCGAAACGTCGAACGGACCTGGTCGCGCGACTATAGCTGTGCGAGGCCGGACGCAGTAGCAAACGCTGATTCGAGCGGCAGCCAGCGACGACGGGTTTGTCGTTCAGAAGAGAGAAACCATGTTTCAGTTGATTGAACTCCTCGCCGTCCTGGCGGGAGCGACTTACGGCGTGCTGCTTGCCCGGCGGCATCGAATGGACTTTGTCGGCGTGTTCTCTGTCGCGTTCATCATCGCGTTCGCCGGAGGGACGCTGCGGGATCTGTTTCTCGACCGGCATCCGCTGTTCTGGATCAAACACGACGAGTATGCCGTCATCGTTTTTGTGCTGTCGCTGGTCGCTTCGGTGCTGCCGAGAATTCCGTCATCAGTCGAACGCTGGCTCGCAGTGCCGGACGCTTTGGGAATGGGCCTGTTCAGCGTGGTCGGCGCTGGCTTCGCGATCGAGGCCGGGACGTCGATGTTTATCGCGTCGCTGCTTGGCGTGGTGACCGGCACGTTCGGCGGAGTGATCGGCGACGTCGTCTGCAATCAGATTCCGAGCCTCTTCCGACCGTCGACGCCGCTTTACGCCACGTGCTCGTTCATCGGTTGCTGGGTGTTCCTGCTGCTACAGTTTACCGGGCTTGAGGAAGTGGTTGCGGTGGTCGCCGGTCTGAGCGTCTGCGTCGTACTGCGTTTTGCGGCCTTACGCTGGAATGTGTGTCTGCCGGCAGCGAAGTCGGGATCAGAAACGGCGACCGAAAAGACCTGACGGCCTGGACGGTTCTGCTGATTCTTCAGTGAGCGGTCAGCGTTTCTGCCGACCCAGTCCCGGCATCGCGAGTGGGACCAGTGGCGGCGGCGTTCGCGGAAGTTCCTGGAACGTCTCGACCACGCGGCGCAGTGATGCGTCGAGGGCGGCGTTGGGAATGAGCCGCGTCTTCGGATCGTCGGTCGTGCCTCGGACTTCGACAACGGCTCCGACCACTGCACCAAAACTGCTGATCAGGCCGGCGAACTCGCTGACGATCGGGATCCAGGCGCCACGACGATTCGATGCCATCGCACGAGGCAGTGCCGAGAAGAACGTCAGACCCAGGCGGCCATTGAAGTCGGCGGCTCCTTCTCCGTGCAGTTGCAGTCGTGGCCCAAAGAGGTCGATCCGATTGAAGATGAACTGCTGCCGGGCGATCTGGAAATCAGCGCGAGCATATTCAAACGCCGCGGCGTCCTGCGGAGCAGCTGTCAGGGTGCTGAGCACCTGCAGAACAACCGGCATGTCGTACAGCGCGGCCGGACTGATCTGCAGTTGTCCGCGACCAGTCAGGCTGTCGAGGTCTGCGCCTTTGCCATCAACGCGCACCCAGCCATTCATCACGCCTTCCAGCCGGTCGCGACTTTTCAGGTAGAGCTGTGAAAACGTCTTGAGCTGCCCATGAGACAGGTCGGCTCGTACCGAGTACGCGTTGCCGTCGTCGAGACTGGCAACCGCGTTCAACAGCAGCATTCCGCCGATGAATTTTGCCGTGACCTGCTCGCTCTGATCGAGTACACGGTCGCCTGATGCCGAAAACAAAGCGTCCGCAGTCCCGGCAACGAACTCGACTTTATTGGCGACGTCGTTGCGTTTTGCCTGGAACGGGCCGCGCACGTCGAAGCCCTG
>JAPOLP010000127.1 GCA_029977045.1 Planctomycetota bacterium | reverse complement strand
TAGCCGGTAAATGACAACAGCAGCGTGAGCAGCAGCAGAATCACCCCCACGACCCAGTTGAATTCGCGGGGCGGCTTGTAGCTGCCGGTCAGAAACACGCGATACATATGGAGCCAGACGGTGATCACCATTGCGTGAGCCCCCCAGCGGTGGATTTCACGCATGATGCCGAGCGTTGTGACATCCCGGAGTGCCAGGATGTCCGTGAAAGCCCATTCCAGCGTTGGCCGGTAATAGAACATCAGCAGAACGCCGGTGATCGTTTCGGCCAGGAACAGGAAGAACGTGATGCCGCCCATGCACCATGTGTAAGAGAGGGCGATCCCGTTCTGCTTAATGGAGACGGGATGCAGGTGCAGGAAGAAGTTCGTCAGCACCACGACGATGCGGTTTCGCCGATCGTACGGAGCAGGGTGCCGGAAGATACTCTTCCAGATCTGCGATTCGCGAATGTAGTCACCTACGGACATGGATAGCTTCTCTGCAGGAATTCAGCAGCAGACAGACCAGACAGACGACGCCGTCGCTTAGACGAGAGCCGCGTCAACAAAGGACTTGGAATCTTCCCACTGTCCTTTTTCTTCCTGAAACTTCACGCTCTTGTCGACTTCCAGAGAGCCGTCGGCGGCAATCCGGAGTCCGACGCGTTCCAGCGGTCGCGGAGCAGGACCTTCAAAGTTCATGCCGTTCTTGTAGAAACCAGAGCCGTGGCATGGGCACTTGAATTTCTGCTCGCCTTCCAGCCAGCTCGGAGTACATCCGAGATGCGTACAGACAGACGACAGGGCGTAAATCAAATCTTTGCCGTTGTACTGGGAAGTACGAACGATCCAGATACCTCGAGCGGCGGTGTACTTGGTCGAGACGGACTCGGGCGGGTAGTCCGACGGCGGACCAACCGGGAATCGCGACGGCAACTCAACGAGCACGTTCGGGAACATGAAACGGGCGATTGCCAGAACCCAGACGCCGGAAAACAAGCCGAGGAGCGTCCACGCCAGAGCGAACGGCGTCGCAACAAGTGCCAGCAGGAAGTTGCGGCGAGTTTCCGGTTCGGCGGCCTTCTTTTCAGGCTTCGTCGGGATCTTCAGCTGAGGCTTTGCCGGTGCGACAGTTGCCGAAGCAGCTGTGCCTTTGCCAGCTTTCATCTTCTGCAGCATTTCGCTGACCGGTGGCAGATCTCCTGCCGGAACAGCCGCTGCGGCTTTCTTCGGCGCGGGAGCTTTGGGGGCTGCCGTGTCGGCACCGGAGTCTCCAGCGTTGCCACCCTTGGAGCGGATCGAAGCGAGAATGCTGGCTGTCCCCTTGGGGGCAGCTGCCGGTTTCGGCTTCTCGGCTGGAGCATCCTCTTTGGCAGCCGGCTTTGCAGTACCGCCACCGCCTCGAATCGAGGCCAGAATGTCGGAAGTGCCTTTGGGGGCTGCTTTTGCGGCAGGCTTTGCCGGAGCAGCAGTTTCCTCAGCAGCGGCTGCTTCGGATGACTCCGATGCCGGAGCTTCGTCCGCAGATTCCCCTCCACCAGCAGCCTGCTGGCGGATCTTCTTGAGGATGTCTTCAGTGCTGGGCTTGTCGGCCATATTTCTGCTTAATCCTGTTTGGAATAAGGCACGCCAGCGAGACCTGCCTTCATCCGGACATTCGCGGACCACAATCGCGAAGTCGATTCCAGTCAGTCCTGAATCGCCGCGCAATGCCTTCGCCGGGTATCAGGAGCGCGGAATCCTGGCTGTTCGATCGAACGGCGACAACTGAGGCCTGAAGGAGTGCGGCTGATTTCTCAGAATGAGGAAGCGGCACAATGGAGGTTCTCGGTGACGGGAAGTAAACCTTGTATTGACAGCGACCTGCGTCACGAACCTGTGCCGCACACTGGATGATTTCACAAGATGTCTGAGTGCATTCACGAACTGATTGGACGTTTCGAGCAGCTGGTGAGGCGTGATCCCGCGAGCCGTGGTTTGATTGGTGCCGATGGATCGGGACCAGGTATCGGCGAGCTGTTGCCGGCAGCTGAGATGTTTCTTGCACCTCGCGCAGTCGTCGGAATCGTCACCGGCTTCTTCATCCCGCATCGAGCGGCTGCACGTGATGTTGCGTCGCTGTCAGCGGGTTTGTCGCCCGTCGAGTACTCTCAGTTTGGTAGTGCTGAAACCGACGGTCCTCCCGGTGCAGCAGTCCTGGCTGCCGTGCTCTCCGAGTTGGGATTTACGCCGCGAATCATCACGGATGAGGCGTGTCAGTCGGTGGTCGAAGAAGCCGCCAGCTGTGTCGGGCTTCCAGCAGGAACCGTTGTTTCTGCGCCAGTCGATCGGGATGAGGGGCGTCGATGGGTGGAGCAGGTCGTCTCTGCGGAGTGGGCAGCCGAGCTGACGCACCTGGTCGCGATCGAACGGGTGGGGCCATCCCATCACCGGAAGTCGATTGGATGGAATGACCCTGACGCGGCGCGGGCCGGTGATTTCGACGAGCATGTGCCAGAGGAAGCCTTCGATCGCTGCTTCAACATGCGTGGCGAGGCAATCGACCACTTTACGGCTGGGCTGCACGATTTTTTTCCTGATCGATTGCGATCAGAAGATGAACTTGCCGACGCTGGGGATTGCGATGTCGGAGCGGCTGTTGAGTCACTGAGTGTTTTTGAAAAACGAATCGTGACCGTTGGTGTCGGCGATGGCGGCAACGAGATTGGCATGGGGCGTTTTGCCTGGAGCGCTCTCCGGGAGCGGATCCGCGGTGAGGCAGCGGCGAGAATTCCATGTCGGATCGCGACGGACCGGACGATCGTGGCTTGGACGAGCAATCTGGGGGCGTTTGCGCTTGCGGCGTCCATCGCAGTTCTTCACCGCCGGATTGACGTGCTGCGTGAGCACTCGCGAGCCGCGCAGCAAGCCATGCTCGTCCGGCTGGTCGAGAATGCCGGTGCTGTTGACGGAGTGACAAGGACGCCAGAACCAACGGTCGATGGCGTGCCGTTTCTAACGGGGATCGAGCCGTGGGTAGAGATCCGTCGTGAACTGGGGCTCTCCGGGTAGCGCGGTTTACAGGGGAAAGTTCTCCTCAGTGCTGTGGGCTCGATGCTGCGTCGGAAGCTGAAACGGAATGGCCTGTCGGCGGACGGCTGTTGGTCCCGCAGGAATCAGCGATCCGGCGCGAACTGACCTGCCGCTGCAAGCTGCCACTCGCTGATTCGTAGAACGTGCCCTCGCCGCTTCTTCCGTTTCTGACACCCGCAGGGGATCGGTCTGTCGGGTGACTCGGCGGTCTGTGTAGGTTGAATCGGTTCTGTGGGCTGGATGCTGGTTCGCCACATTTCGATGTCTGGACAGCGTGACATGGTTTTCGAATTCCTGATCAGCGACAGCTTTCTCTTTTGGGCACTGCTTGCTGTCCAGTCGACGCTGATCGTCTGGTTTGTCGAATCGGGGAACGCGGTTGCCTCAGGAACAACTCTCGCGACCATCGCTGTCACGCTGCTGCTGTTTCCGGAACAGTGGGGCGAGCTTGCCGGCACAGATGTGGGGGCATCGGGAGCCGGGCGCTGGATTTTCGACAATGCTGGCCGCGTCGCGACGGCGGTCGCCTGCTACTTTCTGATTGGGCTGCTTTGGGCGACGTTTCGCTGGTGGCTGTACGTCAATGATGCCAGGGAAATTTACGAGCAGCAGAAGCAACAGTGGTTGCAGCCTCGGAGTCTTGTCGTATCGGCAAAGCTGCTGGAGAGCCGTGCGGCATACGTTCGCGATGAGATGCTGCGGGCGAGATATCTGCACTGGGCCGGTGTCTGTCGCGAGGCGGCCTCGGTGAACGCCGGGCAGTTGTCGCCGGAACTGAAACCTGTCTGGAGAGAGTTCGTCGAGAATGGCTACCAGTTCTGATCACGATCGGATCGGGAGAAGCGGCCTGGCGGTTCCTGATCCAAAACTGAACGCGTCACAGATCCTTGCCTGGGTGATTTGCTGGCCATGGAATGTGTTATGGACGGTTTGTGCCTTCAATCCAGTCTTCTGGCTGATCGAAGTTGCTGTCCGCGAGTTCCGGTCCGGGTTGGAAGAGATCAGTACTGGTCAGTTTCGAGAGATTGAATGGGAGCTGACGGGCGGGGCAGATGCTCCTGAGATTGCAGTTGCTCCTCACGCTGTCTTGTCTGGACGCTCAGCACTTGTGGTCGGGGATCCGCTGCCGGGTTGGTCGACGGGAAGCTCTCTATCTATGGCTGAATATGTCCAGTCTCCAGCGGTAGCAGTGCGGCCTGCACGGTCTCCCGCGATGGGGGCGGAACCGTCTGCCGCGTGTGACACCCGCAGTGAGACTCTGGTGGAAGAAGCCCAGCAGAACGCGGCGGTTGGCGACGGACGTGAGTCAGATTCCTGGAGCTGGGTACCTCCTGGTGTGGCAAGTGATCGCCGGTCGACGCAGCAGCCGGCGAACTGGTACCCGGTGGGTGAGCTGAGAAATGCACCGGAACTCGCCGCAACGCCATTGAAGTCGGTGATTGGCAGCAAGCCTGCTGCGACATCTCCTGCAGCGCCAATTCCTCCATCGGTTCTTGATGCATCGGGGAATCTGCCGCCCGTCAATAAACGGTCGTCTCCACCTCTGAACTGACCAGTTGCGAATGGCCTGAGTTGCTCAGGAAACCTCAGCTTGAAACCAAAGAGGCGTGCTCCAGTGGAGCACGCCTCTTTGCGTTGAGTCGGATGTCAAAGGCAAGCCGGGTTAGCGGCCCGCAATTCGAGCTGTCGTGCGAACCGGGATCACGTAGTCGTGATTGAGCGGCTGTGCATGGCGGGCGATGCGGGCGTTGCGGAATGAGGAACGCAGGCCAATTCGCTGCTTGCTGACCGGAGCGTTCCAGCTGGTGGTGTTGTCGAGGTCGAGTGTTGGTGGTGCATCTTCCGGCTCAGTTGGGGAAGATTCTTCTGTCGTCGCTGGCTCCGGGCGAACGACTGGAGGGCTGAACCCATCCGTCGAATCGTCGCCGCGTGTGTCTGTTCCGAATCCGGTGTCTTCAGTTCCGGTGGCCGCTTCTGGAGCGGCAACGCCAGAGACGGTTGGCTTGGAGTGCTCAAGGTCCAGCTTGGCGGGATCAGGAACTGGAGCATCATCAAGCGACTTGGCGGCGGGAGGCACGTCCTCTGGTTCGGGTGCCAGTTTGCCGACTTCGGTATCTGCAGAGCCGGCGCAGGCGACAGTTGTTGAGCACGTTGTTCCGCATGGACCGTAGAAGGCAGTTGTCGAGCAGGTTCCCGATGCGCAGCCGCTCGAGCTGCGTGGAGCGTAACCGACTTGACAGGGATTGCAGGGTGCACAGGATTTTGGAGCACAGCCGTAGGCTGACCAGCCGGGGGCATAGCCGCCGTAGTAGTGCGGATAAGCCGGGCCGAAAATCGCGTCATAGAGCCACGGAATCACTCCGGCCTGAGTCGTTGAAAGCAGGCTGGTGACCAGTCCAGCAACCAGCAGAGCGATGCCGCTCCGTCGAATGTGCGTTCTCATCGGGGTCTCCTGAACCGCTGAGGTCTTGCTGCAAAGTGGGCCTCGCCGATCTTCAGATCGCAGCCGAAAGTGGCCTTTGGACTCACTCTGAAAAGCATGGCTGGCCGACGGGCTGTCCCGTCTGGCCGTCACAAGGTTTTTATCCCGCCTATCCTGCGAAGTCAACGAGCCCTGGCTGACCGGACGAGCTGATGATCTTCCGGCGCACGAAAAAAGCCCCCCGTCGGCGTGTGTCCGACGGAGGGCTTTCAGTTCTCACAGTGATCGAGCGTCAGTTGCTGACACCGATCAGTTGGCTGCTACTCGATCACGATGCTCAGCCAGCCGGCGTTGCGTTTGATCTGAGTGATTGCCAGCGTGACTGGGCCGCCGTTTTCGCGATCGAGTTTGAAGGCACGATCAACTTTGCGATTCGGCAGCGCCTTTTCGATCTTCGCCTTCACGACGCCAGCTCGGGCGATCTGCGCGAAGCGGTTCTCAGGAGCTTCAGCCGGCGCGACACCAATCGCGCCTGCGGAAATCTCGATGCCGTCGGCGACAACGTTGAACGTCAGCGGAACGCTGATGATCTGAGTCGGGATCGCGTCGCCTTCTTCCGGCTGCAGGCCGGTTCGGAGTATCAGGACCAGCTCGCCATTTTCGATGCTGATGCGGATCGGGTCTTCTTTCGGGAAGACAAACTTCGTTGGGTCGGACTCTTTGTTCTCTGTCTTGTCGCCGCCGAGATCGACACTGTCGCCCAGCAGCGACTTGAACGACCCGGACAGTTTTACGGCGAGTTCGTCTTCCGTGAGTGACTGGCCGCCCAGGTTCAGGCGATCCAGCGAGTTGTTCAGCAGCGACTCGTGCAGGTGAATCACGACGCCAGCGTCGCTGGTCGCCGTGAATGTCGGGGTGTCGCCGGCCAGTTCGTCTGCACTCATTAGCCGCGTGCTGACCCACATGGAGTCTTCTTCCGAGCGGAAGCTGCGAGCTGACGGGAAGAGGTTTGTGTCGTGCAGTTTCGGAATGACCTTGCCTTCGAGTTCTTTGGACAGGCTGCCGAATTCGTCGTCGACACCCTTGTTGAACTCAGGCAGCAGTCGTCGTTCGAGCTTGTCGGCAGCGATCGCTTCGGAACGAGCTTTGCGATTGCGGGCCTCACCGACCGCGTAGTCGTCGGCGATGCCGCCCAGAATCGGGACGCCGCTGACAACCGTGCGAGCGCCGGTTGTTGTGTTATTGGCGTTAACGGCGATCGTTGCGGGCGACGTCGTGAACCGGTCGCCGTCGAAGTGGATGCCCTTGCGGGCCGCGAACGTGTGGTAACCCGATGTGAAGATCGTTGCTTCGTCGGTGACACCCTGCGTGTTGGTCTGAGTATTGCCGGTGAACGTCATGAAGAATGTGATCTGGTCGTTGTTTGGCTTCAGGTCGACGCCGACGCGGCCTGTCGTCCACTGAGTCCCGTCGACCTTGGCTCCCAGCACGAAGTCGTCGACCGGTCCCGTGTCCTGATGAGCGTAGCCGGCGACTTTATTCAACAGCTTTTCAGAAGCCACAACTCGCAGGTTGTAGTTGAAGTAGTGCGAGGACAGAGTGTCGGCGATGGTCGCGCCGCCGTCGGCAGCCAGGTCGCGAATCTTCGAATAGGCGATGCGGGCTTCTCGGGCCGACGCCAGAGCACCGAATTCCTCGTACGCTTCCAGGCTGGAAACCAGAGCCGCGAACTGAGTTCGCAGAGCGGCTTTGTCGACAGGCTTGGCGGCTGTGTTCGCGAGGGAGATGTATTCGGCCAGAGAGTCCTTCAGGCGGACAAACTGAGCTGCCTGGACTAACTTCCGCTGCTCGTCGTTGGTGAATTTCTCAGAGTCGGCCAGACGACCGTGAACAGTCGAGAGGACATCAGCAACGCCGTCCTTGACGGTCAGCTTGCGGAGTTCGGCGGCTTTGACGTACTTCGTCCAGGCTCCGCCGTTCTCAATCTTTGCCAGGTAGCTGTCCAGGTCGTCGATTGCTCCGACGAATTTACTTCGCAGGCCTTCGAGGCGTTCAGCACGCGAAGCTTCGGGATCAATTTCGAGCGTGTCGAGGATTGCACCAGCGACTTCAACCCGGCGTGCCAGTCGTCCTCGCAGGGTGGCGAGCTGATCGAAGATTGGACGATAGGCAACGTCGGACAGTGCCGAGTCCATCGTGCTGATACGCTTCTTCAGGCCGGCAATCACTGCTCGCTGAGCGCCGACATCCTGCTCTGCTTCGTAGAGCTTCGCGACCTCGGCGGCGGTTTCTTTTGACCACGCGGCCCAGGAGTCACCCAGTGCAAGAAACTCGTCTTCGAGCAGTCCGACTGGAGCAACTTCCGGCAGAATGCCAGTGAGGCCAGCAGGGGCAGCGGCTTCTTCGGCGCTCAATTGCGTCGAAATCAGTGTGACATACGAGCCTCCGCCAACGGCAAGAGCCATGGCGAGGCACACTTCGGCGCGGAACTTTCCAGGCGATTTCATTGAATGAAACTCCATTCCCGTGGGATCGGACGGCAGCTCCCTCCTGCGAGGCCTGTCCCTGCCTCGACGTCCGGTAAAATCGCCGGCGCATCAAAGAGAAATCAGTCGAGAGTGTTTCCAAGGGGTAAACCGAAGCCGTCCCGACAATCGGTTCCCCATAACGTCGACAAGTTCGTTGACCAGCCAGGTAGACTTCTGCGTGTTGTTCGGAACATTACGCAGAGCCTCGTGACACAACCGTCATGGCCCGGCAAATCCAACCTGACAACTCGACCTATCCGTCCTTGTGTGGCAGGTCAGTCGCAGTCTAGCCAGCCTTCGTACATGCTTCAATCCGCGTAACCCGGAGATTCGGGTGCGTGGGCTAAGCTGGCTGGAGCGAGCTTGTTTGACCGCTTTCTGTCTGAAATTCTGCTGGTTCGCTACGCTCGCGGTGACTGGCAAGTTTTTCGGATGCAGATGGTGAATCGGGCAGAATCCCGCCGGCGGAAAAGGAGAGACCATCCAATGACGGTGCTGAGAATTGGCGTCACAGGTTCGGGTTTCATGGGGCGGACGCACGTCGATGCTGCAAATAAGCTGGTTTCGACGGAGCCGGTCGCTGTTTCGGGGGGAAGCCGAGCCGGAAAGCTGGCTGCCGATTACGGCATTGACGTTGTGCCGGATGTCGAATCGCTCGTGCGCCGTTCTGATATCGACGCGATCGTGATCGCGACTCCACACTGGCTCCACTTCGAGGAGGCTCTACTGGCTGCCGAGGCGGGCAAGCACGTTCTTGTTGAGAAGCCAATGGCGACGTCGGTCGACGACTGCGACCGGCTGATCGAAGAGTTCTCCAATCGCGGGCTGACACTGTCTGTCGGTTATCACCAGAGGTTCCGGGAATCGAACTACCGGACTCGCGACCTGATTCAGTCCGGAGCGATTGGCACTGTCCGCTGCATTCAGATGTCAGCCCTGTTCGACATTACGGCGATGCGGAGTGACCCCGGCTTCGGTGGCACCTGGGGCTGGTGGACGGACCCACGAGCGATCGCGCACCTGCTCAACAGCGCTCCGCACAACATTGATCTCTGCCGCTGGTGGCTCGGAGCCGACATCGTCAGTGTTGCCGCGCAGAACGGCACGTTTCGCGAGGAGAACCCCAACGAAAACACGACGATGGCGTTGCTCTCGTTCGACAACGGAGCGATGGCAACGTTCTGGTCGTCGAGCGTACTTCCCGAACCCGGTTTCGCTGGCGAGTCGTTTCGCTTCCGTATCATGGGCGACGATGGAGTCATCGATCTCGATCCGTACGGCCAGTTGCGGCTCGGTCGCAACGGCAGGAACGAAGTTGTTTTCGAGCAGCCCGCCGTCGGGCACGACGACTCAAACTCAGCGTTCGCGATGCCTCGAATGCAGGCCTATTGCGATCAGATGCAGGGCTTTGTCGACTCAATTCAGTCGTCCGATGGCTCTCGGGGAGGAGAGGGCAATCCCGCTGATGGTCGTGCCGGAGTCGCGGCAACGATCGCGATGCTGCAGGCTGCGGAGCAGAACACTGTCGTCTCGCTTGCCTGAATTCAGGACGCACCGTACGACTCCGCACCTTTGACTGCCAACTCCCGCTTCCAGAGTGTCTCCCACACGCCATGACTCACACGATCTCTGCCGAAAACCTACGTAAATTCTCGCAGGCTGTATTCGAGGCTTCCGGCATCAATGCCGACGATGCCGCTCGCGCGACCGACGTTCTGATCTGGGCCAGCCTTCGCGGCGTCGACACACACGGTATTCGCAACCTGAAGCGTTACTACATCGACAGCGCCGCCGGAGTCGGACGTCGCGACGGCGTGATTATCCCAAATGCTCCGCTGACCACCGAGCACGAGTCTGCGACATCGGCGGCCCTGAACGCGAACGGCGGACTCGGTTTGTCAGTCTCGTGCAGGGCGATGGACCTGACGATTGAGAAAGCGCGTGAGCAGGGGGTAGGTATCGTTACCGTCCGCAACTCAACGCACTTCGGCCCGGCTGGCTATTACGCGCATATGGCTGTCGAGCATGACATGCTGGGATTTGCCGCGACCGGCTACTTCTTTCCGCACGGTCAGGCAAAAGCCGTCGTCCCGTTCGGAGGGTTGCTTGGTATGTTCTCAACGAATCCGCTGGCGATGGCGTGTCCCGCCGACGAGTGTCCGCCGTTCCTGCTCGATATGTCGACGTCGCTGGTCCCGGTGAATCGAATCGAGATGCTGGAAGAACTTGGCAAACGGATTCCGTTGAACTGGGCACTCGATGCGAATCACCAGCCGACTGACGATCCACAGGCCTTCACGAAGGTCGTGCCGCTGGGCGGAGGCACTGAGTACGGCGGCCACAAAGGCCACGGCCTGATGCTCGCCGGCTGGATCCTGACGGGACTGCTTTCCGGAGCGTGGACTCAGAATACGACTCCCGATCGCGTCCT
>JAPOLP010000608.1 GCA_029977045.1 Planctomycetota bacterium | reverse complement strand
CGGGCGGCATTCAGCGCGCGCGCGACATCCTGAACGAACTGTCCATCGCCCTCGACGTGGGGCAGGGCAAGGACGCCGCCAGGCGGCTCGAATCCATCTACCAGCGGAAACTCGCGGCACTCGACGAGTTGAAGAAGTCGCTGCTGCATCAGGCTTTTAACGGAGAGCTTCAGGCATGACCGTCGAATCCGTGAGCCGCAGCCGAAACGTGTTGGGCCTGTGTGGCTGGCTGGTGGCCTGTTTTGCTGCGGCATCTCCTGGTGCGCTGTTCATGCCGGGGGAGTGGTACGCGTCGCTGCAAAAGCCGACATGGAATCCGCCAGCGTGGGTGTTTGGTCCGGTGTGGACAACGCTCTACACGATGATGGCCGTGTCCGCCTGGCTGGTGTGGAAACGTGGCGGATTCGTCGCGCAGCGCAAACCACTAGCCTTGTTTCTCACGCAGCTCGTTTTGAATGCGGCCTGGACGCCGCTGTTTTTCGGGCTGCACCTGATCGGTCTGGCGTTCGCGGAAATGATCCTGCTGTGGCTGGCCATTGCCACGACGCTGGTGGCGTTTCGGCCCGTGAACCCCACCGCCGCATGGCTACTCGTGCCGTATCTTGCATGGGTCAGTTTCGCCGCAGTGCTGAATGGCGCGTTGTGGAACTTAAACGCCTGAACCGACCGTGAAAGCTCTGTCCAACGTTTAGCTCGTTGACGGATCGCTTGACGTGGTCCTGACTGATCAGGCAGCGCGCGAGGCCTGCGGCTCCGTGCGGGAATATGTCGCTGGAATCGACACGTTGCGAGAACGTGTCGAAGAATTGACGTTTCGTCGACATATCTCGTTGACGTGTCGAAAGGCCGGACATAATCTCGCAGACCATGACAACGCCTCAGAACACGCCGCCTGCGAACAGATACTGGCATCCCGAGCAGCCGTTTAACGACCTGCCGACGCTGCCTCCGGGCACCGATCTGGAAACGAAACCGATTCTGAAGCAGTGCATCGCCGCCCGAGCAGCTCTGGCGGAACTGAAGCAGGCGGCGGAGCTGATTCCGAACCAGGGCGTGCTGATCAACACGCTGCCGCTTCTGGAAGCTCAGGCCAGTTCGGAAATCGAGAACATCGTCACCACGACGGACCAGCTCTTTCAGTTCCGCGAAGACGACGACAACGCCGACCCGTCCACGAAGGAAGCTCTGCGCTACAGCCGGTCGCTGCTGGAAGGTTTCCGATCGCTGCTGCAGCGGCCTCTGACCACGAAGACGGCGGAGGAAATCTGCAGCCAGATCAAGGGCCAGCAGATGCAGGTCCGCAGCGTCCCCGGCACCGCTCTGGCCAACGCTCAGACCGGCGAGGTCGTCTACACCCCGCCGGTTGGAGTCGACCTGCTGCGTTCTCTGCTGTCGAACTGGGAGCGGTTTCTGCACGAGTCGACAGAGCTGGATCCGCTGATCCGGATGGCGGTCGCTCATTACCAGTTCGAGGCCATCCACCCCTTCACCGACGGCAACGGTCGCACCGGTCGCGTGCTCAACAGCCTGTTCTTCATCAGCGAGGGCCTACTGACGCTCCCGATCCTGTACCTCAGCCGGTTAATCATTCAGAACAAGTCCAACTATTACCGGCTGCTGCAGGATGTCACGCGATCCGATACGTGGGAGGACTGGGTGCTGTTCATTCTGCGAGGCGTGCAGGAAACGGCGGAATGGACAGTCGCAAAGATCGCCGCCATCCGCGAACTGCAGGACCAGACGACCGAGCACGTCCGCCAGAAAGCTCCGAAGGTCTACAGCTATGAACTGGTCAACCTGATCTTCGAGCTGCCCTACTGCCGCATCGCGAACGTCACCGACCGGGAGATTGCCGCTCGCCAGACCGCGTCGACCTACCTGAAAAAGCTGGTGAAGATCGGCGTGCTCACGGAACGCCAAGTCGGACGTGAGAAGTTGTTCATTCACCCGCGATTGATGACACTGCTGACTCGCGACTCGAACGACTGGCAGCCCTTCCCATGAACGAAGCCGAAACCCGCGCCGAACACATCGACCCGGCTCTGGCCTCTGCCGGCTGGGGTGTCGTCGATGGAAGCCGGATTCGGCGGGAGTACGAGATCGCTCCGGGACGGCTGGAAGGCTATGGCCGGCGGGGGAAGCGGCTCAAAGCGGACTACGTGCTGGAGTTCCGGAACACGAAACTCGCCGTCGTCGAAGCCAAAGCCTGGGACGAACCTCTGACCGCAGGCGTCGACCAGGCGAAGACCTACGCCGGCAAGCTGGCCGTCCGCTACACGTACTCGACCAACGGGCAGGCGATTTACGGCATCGACATGCAGGACGGCACCGAAGGCGAAGTGCCCCGCTATCCGACGCCGGACGAACTGTGGAACCTGACGTTCGCCGAACAGAACGCCTGGCGTGACCGTTTCGCCGCCGTGCCGTTTGAGGACCGCAGCGGGTACTTCGAGGGCCGCTACTACCAGGACATCGCCATCGAACGCGTCCTGGAAGCGATTGCAGACGGTCAGGAACGCGTCCTGCTGACGCTCGCGACCGGCACGGGCAAAACCTTCATCGCGTTTCAGCTCGCCTGGAAGCTGTTCCAGAGCCGCTGGAACCTGAGCGGCGAGCCGACCCGCCGACCGCGCATCCTGTTTCTCGCCGACCGCAACATTCTCGCGAACCAGGCCTTCAACGCATTCTCGGCGTTCCCCGAAGACGCGATGGTCAGGATCGATCCGGCGGACATCCGAAAGAAAGGCAAGGTCCCGAAGAACGGCAGCCTGTTATTCACGATCTTCCAGACGTTCATGAGCGGGCCGCCGGTCGACGGCAAGCCGTCCCCATACTTTGGCGAGTACCCGCCGGACTTCTTCGACTTCATCGTCATCGACGAATGCCATCGCGGCGGAGCCAACGACGAAAGCACGTGGCGGGGCATTCTCGACTACTTCGCGCCGGCGGTTCAGCTCGGTCTGACAGCGACGCCAAAGCGCAAGGACAACGCGAACACGTACGCCTACTTCGGCGAACCTGTCTTCATCTACTCGCTGAAAGACGGCATCAACGACGGCTATCTGACGCCGTTCAAGGTGAAGCAGATCGCGACGACGCTCGACGAATACGTCTTCACGCCGGATGACACGGTCGTCGAGGGTGAGCTGGATACCGGAAAACGGTATGAAGAAAAGGACTTCAATCGCGTCATCGAAATCCGCGAACGCGAGGCGTACCGCGTCCGCCTGTTCATGCAGATGATCGACCAGCGGCAGAAAACGATCGTCTTTTGTGCTACACAGCTTCACGCGCTGATTGTGCGCGACCTGATCAACCAGATGAAATCCAGCACGGACCCGAACTACTGCGTGCGAGTGACCGCCGAGGACGGTGCGTCTGGCGAACAGCATCTGCGGGACTTTCAGGACAACGAGAAGACCATCCCGACGATTCTGACGACGTCGCAGAAGCTGTCGACGGGCGTTGACGCTCGTAACGTGCGGAACATCGTCCTGCTGCGGCCGGTCAATTCGATCATCGAATTCAAGCAGATCGTCGGACGTGGAACGCGCCTGTACGACGGCAAGGACTACTTCACGATCTACGACTTCGTGCGGGCTCACCAGCACTTCAGCGATCCGGAATGGGATGGCGAGCCCGTCGATGATCCCTGCGAGAAATGCGGGCAGGATCCGTGCGCCTGCGAAAAGCCGCCGAAGGTCTGCAAAGAATGCGGGCAGAGTCCCTGCGTCTGCGTTCCTGAACCGTGCTCCGGGTGCGGGAAGCAGCCGTGCGAGTGCGAGCCGGAGCCGTGTCCGGAATGCGGGAAGCTGCGGTGCAAATGCCGCAGGAAGAGCCTGGTCCGCGTGAAGCTGGCTGATGGCAAGCAACGCAGTATCCAGCACATGATGGCGACCAGCTTCTGGCACCCGGACGGAACGCCGATGTCCGCTCAGCAGTTTCTGGAGAGTCTCTACGGAAAGATTCCCGACTTCTTCGCGGACGAAGCCGAGCTGCGGGCGATCTGGAGCGATCCCGAAACGCGGGCCGGACTACTCGACGGCCTGGCCGAGAAGGGTTTTGGCAGCGAACAGATGGCGGAAATGCAGACCATCATCGACGCCGAAAACAGCGACCTCTACGACGTCCTCGCTCATGTGGCGTTCGCCCTGGCTCCGCTGACGCGCGAAGAGCGGGCAGCCCGTGCAAAGCTCGAAATCGTGTCCCACTTCTACAGCACGCAGCAGGCGTTTCTGGACTTCGTGCTGGCTCAGTACGTGAAGGTTGGCGTGCAGGAACTCGACAAGGACAAGCTCTCGCCGCTGCTCAAGCTGAAGTACAACGCCATCGCAGACGCCATCGCGGATCTCGGTCGACCGGAAGAAATCGGGAGAGTCTTCAGCAGTTTCCAGCAGTACCTCT
>JAPOLP010000871.1 GCA_029977045.1 Planctomycetota bacterium | reverse complement strand
GACCTGGAAGCGACGGAGTACGCGTCGGCGGCGACGCAGAGTCTGAAGCAGCAGCTGGAAGCACTCGTTCCCGCGGATGACGCGTCGGTGCTGGAACTGCCGCTGAAGAAGGGCGGCGCTGACGAGTCACACTGTTCGCTGCTGCTTGTCTGGCCGCTGACAAATCCCGTGCTTGAGTCGGTCGCTCCGTGGCCCGTTCCTGAAGTCGAAGCCAAGCCAGCCGCGACCGAGCAGCCGGCTATTCCAAAGCCCGCTACCGCGACCGCGTCGTCTCGCAATCAAGTGAGTATTGCAACCGGCGGATCTCCTTCAGAGAAGCAGCATCAGAGTCGCGTGTTGAACGTCCCCGTCGATCTGACCGTGCAGATTGCGGCGAAGAAGGTCGACATCAGCCAGCTCCGGAACATCACGCCGGGAATGCTCATCACGTTCAACAAGCCGTGCGAAGCCCTGCTCGACGTCTTCGTTGCCGACAAGCTGAAGTTTCGCGGCGAGGCAGTGAAAGTCGGCGAGCGTTTCGGCATCAAGATCAACGAGGCCAACGCGACGGTCGTTCGCGAACAGCGGGTTCACCGGATATAAGGCACCGCGCCGCCGGCTTCGGGTGGCATTCGATTTGACGCCCAGCCCCTGCCGCGATGACGACCGACGACCAGCCGCTGCCGCATCCGACTCGACGCAACGTCGTCTGGCTGTCGATTCAGTTTTCGTTGCGACTGGTCTTCGCCATCTGGCTGCGTTACCGCGCCCGATCGACCGGCAACCTGCCGCCAGAAGGCGGCGGACTTGTTCTCGTCAATCATCAGAGCTTTCTCGACCCGATGCTCGTGGGCCTGCCGCTGCGGCGCCCCATCAGTTATCTCGCCCGTGACAACCTGTTTCGCGTCCCTGTCATCGGCTGGATCCTGCGTAAGACCTACGTGATGCCGATCAACCGCGACGCGGCGAGTACAGCATCGATCCGCAACGCTCTGAAACGCATGGAGCACGGTTTTCTGGTCGGCCTCTTTCCGGAGGGAACCCGCACCGACGACGGCCAGGTGGGCGAGTTCAAGCCCGGGTTCATCTCACTGATTCGCCGCGCCAAGGTACCGGTCTATCCCGTCGGGATCGCCGGCGCCCACGATGCATTGCCTCGCGGTGGCTTTCGCCTGTTTCCACCGCCGGTTCGAGTCGTCTTCGGTGAACCGTTGTCCGAGGAGCATCTCGCGGAACTGCGAGCGAAAGGCCGCGAGGACGAACTGATCGAGTACGCCCGCGCCGCCGTCGTCGCCTGCCAGCTTGAAGCTCAACAATGGCGAGACGGGACCGAGTGAGTCGTAGGCAGGTTCCTCCGAAACCTGCGACGACGCAGGGGCGAGGAATCATCTCCACAGCAAGGCGGCCTGACAGCTCGAACCCGGCGTGGACTTACTTCGAGTTCCGGAGAAACTCGCCTACGGCTTTACAACCGCGGCTTTGGCGGTTTGATCGGCGTCTGCCAGGAGTGGACGCCCTTGGCGGCGATCTTGCGGCGGAAGACCTTGTCACGACCGGTCACGTACAGCGTGTCGAGGTCCTTGCCGCCGAAGCTGACATTCGAGATCCACTCGGTGTCGGGTGGCGGATTGAAGATCAGATGGCAACGGCCTGGCTGGTCGAAGACCTGAATGCCCATCGGCGTTGTGAGATAGCGGCGGCCTTCGGCGTCGACGGCCATCCCGTCGCTGCGGCTGGACCGGTCAGCATCGCGAACGTGTACGTGATCGTACTCCTGCCCGTAAGCCAGTTCGCCGTTCTTCTGAATCTGGAATGAGTAAGTGAATCGGCCTGCGCCATCACCCACCGACAGCAACGTCTGGTCGGGCGAAACTGCAATGCCGTTCGGCGCGCGGACGCCGTCGCTGGCGAGCTGACGCTTGCCGTTCGCATCAAAACGCCAGACCGATCGGTTCGCGGGATCGGTGTAGTAGCCCGTACCGTTCTGCAGAATAACCAGATCATTGCAGTCCGTGTCGCCGACGATCCGAGTCATCCTGCCATCTGAGTCGAATGCGACGATCTGCCGCAACGCTCGATGACAGCCGTAAAGCCGTCCGTCAGGGCCGAACGCCAGACCGCCGATGCCGCGGCCTGGTTTGGCAAAGACTGAGACGCTGCCGTCTGCTGAGACCCGGTGGATCGTGCCTGCTTCGACGTCGGCAAAGTAGAGGTCACCCGCCGAGTTCACGACAGGACTGTCGGTGTACTCGTGGCCTGAGCTGACCAGCTCCCAGTCTTCGCCGGAGATCACCAGGCTGGTGCGGCGCGTCGGCGGAGTGCCGGGCTTGATTGGTTCGGGATAGTCACGCCACAACCAGCGGAGCGCATCGGGCAGGATGGCCGTCGAGTGCTTGCCGTTGTGGCCGCCCCCGCCCCAGACATGGTTGACGTCGTAGCCAGCGAACTCGAATGACGACAGCATTGACTGGTTCGCCATCCACCAGCTTCCGGCGTAGAGGTTGTTGTCGTTCGATCCGTCCTGCAGAAACACGCGGATCGGCCTGTTCTCGAACTTGCGGATCAGCGCGGGATACTCGTTGCCGCCTCGCAGCGAGACGAACGTGCCGATGGAACTGAAGACGCGGCGGAAGCGATCGGGACGTTCCCAGGCAGCGGTGAATGCGCAGATCGCGCCGGAACTCGAACCCGCAATGAGGCAGTCGTTGGGATCAGTGCTGATGTTGTACGACTTCGCGACGTGCGGCAGGATCTCTTCGATCAGAAACCGGGCATAGCGGTCGCCGAGTCCATCGTACTCGAAGCTGCGGTTGTAGCGAGCCTCAGCATTCTCGTGCGGAGCGGGCACGACTCCGGGACTGATAAACACGCCGATCTGCACCGGCGCGTCACCCTTGTGAATGAGGTTGTCGAGCACCGTCGGCAGCTTCCAGCCCTTCGCCTTGCCGATTCCGTCCTGCACAATCATCACGCACGCCGGCTTCGCCGCGTCGTACTGAGCCGGCACATAAATGCCGTACTCGCGCTCGGTCCCCGGAAAGATCTCGCTCTTCCAGATAAACGGTCCGAGAACCTCCCCCTGAGGCACCCCGTCCTGCGGCACCGAGTCCGGATGCTCGGGATAATTTTCCTCCGTCTGCTGTGCTTGAGCGACCATCGACACGCTCAGCAAACACACCGTCAGACTGCCGCACAAAAACCGTCGAAGAGTTCGCACCGCTGTTACTCCGTCAAAAAGGACCAGCCACTGCACGCGACAACTTTGACG
>JAPOLP010000414.1 GCA_029977045.1 Planctomycetota bacterium | reverse complement strand
GTCGATGGCCGGATGCAGCACTCGCTGCTCCTGGAAATCTACTCCGACCGCGGCGTCGGCACCGAAATCGTTCCCTGACCGGTTCACCAGACCCGCGAACCTGACAGAGGCCCGCCTGGTCTGAGCCGCTTTCCATCGCGTGTTCTGCTTCCGGCATTTAATCACTGAAAAAGTCTTGTTGAGGACAACCCCGTGGACCCAGCAGCCAGCATGTCGAGTGCGGACCGAATTGCTCAGTTCGACAAATACATCATCCCGAACTACACGCGGTATCCGATCAGCCTGGTTCGCGGCGAAGGCTCGCACTGCTGGGACGCGGAAGGCAAACGCTATCTCGACCTGTTTCCCGGCTGGGGCTGCAATATCATCGGCCACTGCCCGCCAAAGGTCGTGAAAGCAATTTGCGATCAGGCCGCCAAGCTGCTTCACATGCCGAACACCTGGTACATGGAACCGCAGGGTGACTTCGCCGAGATGCTCTGCACACGCAGCTTCGGGAAGGCGTTTTTCTGCAACAGCGGAGCGGAAGCGAACGAAGCCGCGATCAAGCTTGCCCGCCTGCACGGCATGAAGAATGGTCGCTACCGCATCATCACCTTCGAGAAAGGCTTTCATGGCCGGACGCTGGCGACGACCGCCGCGACCGCTCAGCCGAAGTTTCACGAAGGCATCGGCCCGATCGTCGCCGGATTCAAGTACTCGCCGTACGGTGACCTCGACGCAGTCGCCGAACTGGTTGATCACGAAACCGCCGCGATCATGATCGAGCCGATCCAGGGCGAAGGCGGCGTGCGGATTCCTCCCGACGGATTCCTCGCCGGCCTGCGGCGCATCGCCGACGAAAACAACTGCCTGCTGATCTTCGACGAAGTGCAGACCGGCATGGGACGTACCGGAACCTGGTTCGGCTATCAGCAGTGGGACGTCCAGCCGGACATTCTCTCGATGGCGAAGGGCATCTCGGCGGGCGTCGCCTGCGGAGCGATGATCTGCAAAACCGAGCTGGCCCCCGACCTGCGGCCCGGAATGCACGCCTCGACGTTCGGCGGCAACCCGCTGGCCACCATTGCGGGCATCGCGACGATGCAGACGATCGAGGAAGACAACCTGCTGGAAAACGCGACGGTGATGTCGGCGCACTATCGATCGCACTTCGAGGCCCTGCAGCTGGAACTGCCGGTCATCGCCGAAATCCGTAACCGCGGCATGATGATCGGCGTCGAACTGACAATTCCGTCGACGCCGGCCGTCGGCAAGTGCATGCAGCGAGGTGTCCTGATCAACGCGACACAGGGCACGACGATCCGTCTGCTGCCGGCGTTGAACATCACGGAAGAAGAAGTCGACGAAGGATTCGCCGTGATCGCCGACGTCATCCGGGAAATGGCGGCGGAAGCCGAGTAGACTCGAACGAACTCACCAACATCCGACGCGCTCTCGCCGGGGCAGTTCTCTGCGGGAGCGCGTTGCGTTTTTCCTCCAACAGCATTTTCGCATTCAGAAACGACCGTCCGAAGAACCATCGGGCAGACGCAGCAACATAATAGCCCCGTGCTTCAGCACGGGGTTAAGCAGGCACAACTACAGTTTTTGCTGGTCCTGACCCGCCGCGAAGCGGCGGGTCAGGACCAGCAAAAGTCACGGGAAGACCTTCCCAACCCCGACATAAATGTCGGGGCTAAATCAGAGATGCAGACTGGAAGTCGGGAACGGCTGAGATGTGTTAGTTAACTCTGTCGACCGGAATCTCGATATCCAAAGAGACAACGATTTGCTGTCTCGAACAAGTAGAGGAATAAGCCATGCGACACGTCACCACACTGTTTGACCTGACGCCCGATGACGTCATGGACATTTTTGAAACCGCCGAGCAGCTCAAGGCGAAGCACGCTGCGGGCGAGTTTGTCCGACCGCTGGAAAATCGCGTGCTGACGCTGATCTTCGACAAGCCGTCGCTGCGAACGCGGCTGAGCTTTGAAGCCGCGATTGGCCAGCTCGGCGGTTCAGCGTCGTTCTTCACGGCGAAAGACGCCGGCCTTTACGGACGGGAATCGTTGCCGGATGTCGCGCGAGTCGTCAGCGGCTACTCGGACGCGATCGTGCTGCGAACGTTCTCGCACAAGACGGTTGTCGATTTCTGCGAGTGGTCGACGTGCCCGATCATCAATGGGCTCTCGGACGATTTTCATCCGTGCCAGGCACTGACCGACCTGTTCACGATCCGCGAAGTCTTCGGCGCACTGACCGACGAGAAGCTGGTATTCGTCGGCGACGGCAACAACGTCGCAGCCTCGCTGGCGATTCTGTGCGGAATGGTCGAACTGCCCTTCACGCTCTGCTGCCCGCCGGGTTACGAGATTCCCGACGCGACCGTCGCCTCGCTGCTGGAACGCTACCCGAACTCGCAACTCACACAGACCAACGATATCGACGCGGCACTGACCGACGCCGATATCGTCTACACGGACGTCTGGGCGAGCATGGGCCAGGAAGACGAAGCCGACGAACGCAAGCAGGCCTTCGCTCCGTACCAGGTCAACGCTCAATTGCTGGCCAAGGCCAAGCCGAGCTGCCGGTTCATGCACGACCTGCCGGCTCGGCGAGGACTGGAAGTCACCGACGAAATCATGGACGGGTCGCACAGCATCGTCTTCCAGCAGGCCGAAAACCGAATGCACCTGGCCAAAGGCCTGCTCGCCTGGCTGCTGAAGAGTGAGCGGTAGACGTGTCGTCCGATGGTTACTCGCGAGTTGAATCAGGGTGGCCGGGGTTGGAGTGAGGAACGAACGAAACCCCGGCTGGTGTGATATCAGGTTGAACGTCCGGGGCTTCCATCGCAGGCTCAGTCCAGCCCCGGCCACCCCTCTTGGCAGGTAAGCCCGAATGTCCGACCAGTCGTCACAGAAAACCGCTGTTGTCGTTGGAGCCTCAAGCGGAATGGGACGCGCGACAGTCGTGACTCTGGCCGAGAACGGCTGGAAGGTTCTGGCGACCGCTCGTCGTTTGGATCGGCTGGAAGATCTGCAGAGCGAGCTGCAGTCGGAGGGGCTTTCGGTCGAAGTCGTGGCCTGCGATGTCTGCCAGCGCGAGCAGGTTGAGGCACTGATCGAAACCGCAGAGCAAACACTCGGTCGGATCGACCTGCTGGTCTACGCCACGGGAACGAACATCCCTGATCGCTCGCTGGAGAAGCTGACGCCGGAAACCTGGGAGATGATGCTCAGCACAAATCTCAGCGGCGCGTTTCTCTGTACAACGAACGTCTTGCCGGTCATGCGAGCGAACGGCGGCGGGCAGATCATTTACCTTTCGACTGGAGCCGTGCAGATGCCTGACGTTTCCGGCGTCGCGTACCAGGCGTCGAAGCACGGCCTCACCGGACTGGCTCACGGAACGCGGGTCGAAGAAAAGAAGAACGGCATCCGCACAACGATCATCTTCCCCGGCCTGTGCGATACCGAAATCATCACGAAACGCCCTGTCCCGACACCGCCAGAAGTGCTCGCCCAGGCCCTGCAGCCTCAGGATGTCGCCGACGCCGTCCTCTTCGTCGCCAGCCTGCCTCCACGAGCCGTTGTCCCCGAGCTGCAGTTACTTCCCGCGACTCTTTGAGATTGCTCGCAGATTGGATCCGCTCATGGCAATTCAAGTCGTCGCTCAATGCTGGCTCGAATTGTCCCGACGGGAAGCGTTTCCTCCGGTTCAGGCCGAAGAGATCTGGCAGCAACTGTCCCGGTCCTATGCTGAGCCGCATCGCAGATATCACACGTTCGAGCACCTCAGCTTCATGCTGGACGTTCTGAAGGAAAGCGGAACGGCGTTCACGGACCAAAGCGTTGTTGAGCTGGCGGTTCTCTTTCACGACGCCGTCTACGACGCAAGAAAAACTGACAACGAAGCCCGCAGCGCCGAGACAGCAACCAGTGTTCTGAGCGACTGCGGCTTCTCTCCGGAACGAACTGCAAGAGTCTCTGACTTCATTCTGGCAACAACTGGGCATCCGCCCGCGAGCGGAGATGACGATCTCGATACGTTTCTAGATGCCGACCTGGCGATCCTCGGCGAGCGTTCGGAACGATACGAGCAGTACGTCGCTGATGTGCGAGCCGAGTATTCGTTCGTGTCTGACGAACAGTGGCGGATTGGCCGAACTCGCGTGCTCAAGCACTTCCTGGCAGCACCGTCGATTTACCGAACGGCCAGTTGCCGCGAATCTCGTGAGGAGCGAGCGGTTCAGAACCTGAACGCCGAACTTCTTCAACTCCCCGTTGCTCGCTGAAGCCTGGCTATTGCGCCACGGCGTCGGAGCCAGATCCGAAGCGGACGCGGATCTCTTCGCCCGGCTCCATCGTGTTCATCGAGACCAGGAAGCCGAGATCGCGGCAGTAGGCGGCGACTCGGCGGGCGTACTCGAAGCTGTCCGTCGCGACACTCAGGCGAACGACTGATCCGCGATCAGTCTGCAGCAGCGTGCGGCTGAGGAGCCCACCTTCCGCGAGTGCTTTGTCAACGGCTTCGCGGGGAGCCCTCACGCTTGGGGGCATGATGCCGTGCATGACGACGCTGTTCGTATAACTGACGCTGCTCGACGACGAACTGACCGGGCGGACCTGCATTCCGACTTCGTAGTCGAATGTGACACCCTCGACCGGGCCGACAACGCCACGCTGAGTCTCCGCCCGCAGGATCAGCGACGTGTTGCCTCGTTCGCGGCCTGCCGCCAGTTCGAACAGTTCCCGCACAGGAATCCGCATCACCTTTTCTTTTTCGATGACGAAGAACACCTCGTCACCCGTTGACCGCTGGCCAATCGGGTTGATGCGAATTTCGAGCGCGTCGGTCGGCGTCTTACTCTCGCTGAGTTCTTCGAGCTGCCGGTTGACGTCTTCGAGTCTCCGTCGCAGCCGAATGGCTTCCGCAGTCGCCTGCTGCGCGAGTCGGGCGTCCTGCTCGGCGAGAAACGACTTCTTCGCCGCGTCGGTCTGCAACGTTCGCAATCTCGCCGCCTGTTCGGCAAGCCGCTGCTGCAACGTCTTCGTCTGCTCCCACGCTGCCGCGACGTCGACAGTCGCCAGCCGGTCTTTCGCCTGCTGAACATCACGCTGCAGTATCGCGAGCTGTTCCGCCGCGTCATCCGCCGTCACGCCAGTAAACGGCGGCGGCTCGGGCAGAGATTCGTCAACCGGAATCGCAATCGGTTCCGGAACTGGCAGTGGTTTGGGATCGCTCTCTGCAACCAGCGGCGTCTGCGGAAGCTCCTCAACCACTGGAGGTGGCTCGGGCGTCTCGGGGACAACCGGATTCACTTCAGCTTCCGCCATGCCGGGTAGTTCGTCGGGTTGCAGCGGAGCCTGGCTGGCGCGCAGGCCGGCGAGCACGATCAGGATGATCAGGATCCCGACGAGGTTGGCAACGATGTCGAGGAACGAGTCCGATCCGAAATCCGGATCGCCGCTGCCCCCGCGTCCGCGACCGGCCATACTCAGTCCCTCCCGCCAGGTTCGAGGAACGTTGGCTCGTGTTCAACAACGACGCCCAGGCGTTCGAGCGACTTTTCGAGCAACTGGCTGAGCGACTCGCTGCCGTCTTCAACTCGCAGCGTGACGACGGGAACCCAGTAGAACTTCTCGCCCGGCATTCCCCAGTCGTTCGCCGTCATGTCGAGTCCCTTCAGGCAGACATTGACGGTCTGCAGCTCG
>JAPOLP010000159.1 GCA_029977045.1 Planctomycetota bacterium | reverse complement strand
TCGCTGGAAGAAGTCGTCAACAACGAGCAGGACAAGCGGAAAGCCCTCGAAGACATTTTCTGGGCGGTCCTGAACTCACGCGAGTTCGTCTTTAATCACTAGATGATTCGGAGCGTCTGGTTTTACAGGAAAGTCGGACGCTCCTGTTAATTGCGAAGTAAGCTCAACCGACGCGGCTTCACGGCGGAGCCGCTCTGTGTTCGTGGTCGCTCGCCCGGTTTCACGGGCTGAAGCTGGCTGCGGTCCTTTCTTGTTCGACATTGGAAATGTATTTCGCCGGGGAGCGAAGCATGTTGAATCGAGCCGCCCTGTCCGTCTGTGTTTTGTCGTTTGTCGCTGCGTCGGCGTCCGCTCAGGAAGCCAAGGTAACGTACATCGACCATGTGCAGCCGATTTTCCGCGCCAAGTGTTTCGCCTGTCACAACCCGGACAAGAAGAGCGGCGGGCTCGACCTGACCAACTTCACGGCGATGCAGGCCGGCGGCAGCTCGGGCGAAGTCGTTGCTGCTGGTGATGTCGAAGGCAGCTATCTGTGGCTGGTCGTGAACCACGATTCCGAGCCGTATATGCCGCCAAATGCCGACAAGATGCCGGCTGAGACGCTGGCTGTGATCAAGAAGTGGATTGAAGGCGGGGCTCTTGAAACCAAAGACAGCAAGGCGACCATCAAGCCGAAGAAGAAGATGGAACTGGCCCTGACGTTTGCTTCGAACGAGCGACCGGAAGGTCCGCCGCCGATGCCGACTCGGCTGTCGCTCGAACCTGTCACGCACACTTCCATGACTACTGCGGTCAACTCAATTGCAACCAGCCCCTGGGCTCCGCTGGTGGCAATTTCCGGACAGAAACAGATCGAGCTGTACAACACGCAAACACTGCAACTGGCGGGGATCATTCCGTTCCCGGAAGGTGAGCCACACGTTCTCCGTTTCACTCGCAACTCTCAGTATTTGCTTGCTGCGGGCGGTGTTGGTTCGGCGAGTGGGAAGGTCGTCATCTTCGATGTCAAAACCGGGGAGCGGATCGCAACGATCGGTGACGAACTCGACGCGGTGCTCGGTGCAGACATCAGCTCGGATCTGAAGTATGTGGCACTCGGTGGACCGCAGAAGGTCATCCGAATTTACTCAACGCAGACCGGCGAAAAGCTGTTCGACATCCGCAAGCACACCGACTGGGTGACAGCAATGCAGTTCAGCCCGGATGGCGTTCTGCTGGCAACCGGCGACCGCAACGGTGGCGTCTTCGTCTGGGAAGCAGAAACCGGTCGCGAGTACCTCGGTCTTCGCGGCCACAGTAAACAGATCACCGGGTTCTCGTGGCGCGGCGACTCCAACGTTCTGGCATCGGCGTCAGAAGACACGACCGTCCGTACCTGGGAACTGGAAAACGGCAACCAGCTCAAGAGCTGGGGTGCTCATGGTGGCGGGACGGCGTCTGTCTGGTTCAGCCGAGACAATCAGATCGTCACCTCTGGTCGCGATAAGACGGTCAAACTCTGGAAAGAAGACGGCACAGCCGTGCGGACGTTTGAAGCGTTCGGCGATCTGGCTCTTGCCGCTGCCTACTGTGATGAAACCGGTCGAGTGATCGGCGGCGACTGGACGGGGCTTGTCCGTGTCTGGAACGCTGCTGACGGTGCGCGGCTCGGCGAACTCTCGACGAACCCGGCTCCACTGCAGGCGCGTCTTGCTCAGGCTCAACAGGTGTTCGCTCAATCGGACGCCGATCAGAAGGCGAAGCAGGCGGCTTACGATGCCGCCGTCGCTGCGATGAAAAAGGTCGAGACTGATCTCGCCACGGCGAAAACACAGGCGACGCAGTACGACGCGAAAACCAAAGAACTGGCAGTAACGATTGATACGGCGAAGAAGACGAGTGCCGACGCGAAAGCGAAGTACGACGCCGCGGCGAAAGTCGTTGCCGCTCTGACGCCGCTGGTGCCTGCTCTGCAGGAAACCGCTGGCAAGGGCGACGCCGCTGTCGCGAAGGCCGCAGGAGATAACGAAGTCGCCGCCGCAGTCGAGCAGCTCAAGAAGGTCTTCGCTGCCCGTCAGGCAACGCTGACTGCTTCGACGAAGACAGCAGCCGACGAAATGGCTCGGATGAAGACCGCGGATCAGGCAACTGCTGATGGAACGAAGCTTCTGGCCGAAACCAACACCGCTCTTGAAGCCACGAAGAAGCGAATCGGCGAACTGGAGCCGGCTCTGGCGGCCGAGCAGAAGAAAGTTACCGACGCCAAGGCTGCACTGGATCAGGCGACGGCTGGCGCCACGGTAGCTCAGCAGGCAGTCGCTCGCTGGACACAGGAGATTGATTTCAACAACCGCCTGAAGACGTTCCGGGCAAAGCGGACGGAAGTCGACGGTCTCGAAGTTGCGTTTGCCGAGGCTGACGGTGAGCTGCAGGCAATGCAGGCTCGTGTGAAGGCTGCTCAGGATGCGATGGCCGCTGCTCAGAAAACCGAGCAGACTGCTACCGCCGAAGCGACTGCCGCGAAGACCGAGCTGCAGCAAGTCACTGCAACTCGCGAAGCTGAGCAGAAAAATCTCGCCAATCGTGAAGGCGCTGTCGCCGTCCTCAAGGAAGCGATGGACAAGGGAGCCGCCGCAGCGGCAGTCGTCAAAGACGACAAGGAACTGGCAGCAGCTGCCGGCCAGTTGAAGGGTGCCTTTGAACGCAACAATCAGGCGATTGTCGCCGCGAAGGCAAAGGTCGGCGAACTCGACAAGATGGTTGCCGCCGCTGATCAGAAAGCGAAGGCCGCAGACGCGAAGGTCGCTGAGGCGAAGGCTGCGGTCGCCGCAGCTGACACCAAAGTGAAAGCAGAAGTCGCCGCGATGGCTCCTGTCCAACAGAAGTCAACGCAGGCGAAAGCTGCCTTCGATACGGCTCGTGCGGCACTCGATCAGATTCGCAACGAACTGGATTCCGTGCGGCAGCAGGCGGGTGCGGCTACTTCACAGGCCAACCAAGGCTGAGCCCAGCTTCAGTTGAAAGACGACAACAGCGAGCCCGGACGCATGTGTGTCCGGCCTCGCTGTTTTGTTTTCACCTGTCTGTTGCCTCTGCCGGCTGAACTGAACTAGAACCTCGCTGCTGCGTGCATGGTCGCACGCGAAGTTTCGACAGAGATAACGGACTGTCTTTGATGGCAACTGCTGCGGCCAATCTGGCTGAGGGACTGCTGCCGGGCAAATGGTGGCACCGCAATGGCGAGCGAATCGTCTGCGACCTCTGCCCGCGCGAGTGCTCGCTGAAAGACGGCGATCGCGGTTTCTGCTTTGTGCGTCAGAACCTCGGCGGTGAGATGTTTCTGACGACGTACGGTCGCAGCACCGGGTTCTGTATCGACCCGATCGAAAAGAAACCGCTGAATCACTTTTATCCCGGCACCAGCGTCTTGTCGTTCGGCACGGCGGGTTGCAACCTGGGCTGTAAGTTCTGCCAGAACTGGGATATCTCGAAGGCTCGCGAAGTCGAACGACTCAGTCATCGGGCTTTTCCGGAAGAGATCGCGCTGGCCGCGAAGTCGCTCGACTGCCACAGCGTCGCGTACACCTACAACGACCCGACGATCTGGGCCGAGTACGCAATCGAAACGGCGAAAGCCTGCCGGGCCGAGGGCATCAAGTCGGTCGCTGTGACGGCCGGATATATCTCGCCGGAAGCCCGCGGCGAGTTCTACGAATTCATGGACGCCGCCAACGTCGACCTCAAAGCGTTCACCGAAGACTTCTATTTCAAGCTGACGTACTCGCACCTGGAGCCCGTGCTCGACACGCTCCGGTGGCTGAAGCATGAGACCGACGTCTGGTTTGAAATCACCAACCTGATCATCCCGACGGCGAATGACGGGCTCGACGAAGTGAAGCAGATGTCCGAGTGGATTCTCGACGCCGTCGGTCCCGACGTGCCTGTCCACTTCAGCGCGTTTCACCCGGACTTCAAGATGCTGGACGTCCCGGCGACTCCGCATGAGATGCTGATTCAGGCACGCGAGATCGCGCAGCAGGCCGGCATTCGGTACGTCTACGTGGGCAACGTCAACGATGTCGAGCGGCAGAGTACGTTCTGTCACGGCTGCGGGAAGCTGGTCATCGAACGCAACTGGTACGCACTCGGCACGTACGCCCTGCGAGGTAACGTCTGCGGGCACTGCGGCACCGAAGTTCCCGGCCACTTCGAGGACGAGCCCGGCAACTGGGGCCGCAAACGACAGCCAGTCGACATGCGGCAGTTTCATATCGAGGGCCTGAGCGCCGCGAAACGGGACGACATTCCGGTGTCCGACGACCGGCTCGTGCAACTGCGTGATCCGGCGGCGGTCAGTGTGCCGCAATCACAGGTCGAAGCCACTCAACAGGCGGAATCCGCGACGGGCGGAGAAAACCAGATCAGTCCGCAATCAGGTGGAAGTTCACCACAGGTCAGCCTCGACGAATCCGCTCTGCAGTGGCTGGCGCAGCTCAACCAGCCCGCTCAGCAACAGGCTCAACAACAGCAACAGACAGGTCAACGGACGACGCAACCCAGTCAGGAGGCAGCGATGACTCAGGCGACTCAATCAGCAGCAGGACTCCAGGCACAGCCTCGCCCATTCAAGGAAGCACCGACACGGCTGCCGCTGACCCGACAGCAGCGCGACGCGATCTGCAAGGCGGCTGCGGAACTGGTTCGGGCAGCGACTGAAGAGCGGGCGGCAACGATCCCGAACCTGGCCGAACTGGGAGTCGCGAACGCCGTCGTCGCCGGCATCTTTGTCAGTCTGAAACGCGATGGGCGGCTGCGATCGTGCATGGGATCGTTCGGTGCTCCAATGCCGCTGGAAGAAACGCTGCGTGATGTTTCGCGGCGGACGGCGACGGCTGATCCCCGGTTTCCCCGCATCTCGACCGTCGAGATTCCGCATCTCGACATGGAGGTCTGGCTGCTGTTTTCGCCGGAGCTGGTGCATGCTCAGGGTGAGGATCGAATCGGCGAGATCACGATCGGCGTGCATGGGCTGCAGATCATCTCGGGCAACAAGCGAGGCCTGCTGTTGCCGGGAGTCGCGACCGACAACGGCTGGGATGCTGAGCAGTTTCTCGATCAGGTCTGCATCAAGGCTGGTCTGACCCCGACTGCCTGGAAGGACTCGTCGACGACGCTGTTCCGCTTCGAGGGCAACTGCATCGAAGGCAATCTGATCGACGCTGACGTTGAGTGGTTCGAGCATACCCGACCGTTGTACTCGCCGGCTCAGGTCGAGGAACTTCGCCGCATCTGCCATCAGAACGTGCAGGCGATCGTGCGCGGTGCGACGCCGATGTATTACTGCGGGACGGTGCCCGACGAGTCGATCAACGGCATGTCGATGATCGTGACTGTGCCCGGCGGGCAGGAAATCAACATCGCCCGGATGTCGCTTCGCGAGCCGATGCCGCTGCAGTCGTCAGCGTTCTCGATGTGCGAAAACCTGGCGGCGACGCTGCGGCGGCGAGGATTCCTCAACGGCAATTTTGAACTCGATATCGCGATCGCGTTCGACCCGTCGATGCACGGTTCCGCAGCCGAGCCGAGTCTTGACGGCATCGATACCCGCGAACGCGCGGTCCTGATGACAGAGCGATCGAAGACCGTCTGGGTATACGACCAGAGCAAAACGCCGGACGAGCTGGTCGCTGAGTGCTCCGAACTGTGCCGGATCACCGATCCGGTTTACGCCAGCATTTACAGTCTGGGCTACCAGTCAACTCGCCCGCGAGTGACGTTCAGCTCGGTGCCGCAGCCGTCGCGAGGCTCATCAGATCGCCCGCCGGCAGTTGCTGGCCGGTTCTATCCGGGTGACGTTGCCGAGATGGACGCGATGCTCGACAGAATCCTCGACGGCGACGCGACACCGTCAAAGGCTGCCGCTGTCATGGTCCCACACGCCGGCTGGATGTTCTCCGGAAAGCTGGCCGCCGACGTGCTCAAGCGGGTCAAGCTGCCGAAGACGATCATCGCGATCGGCCCGAAACACACGGGGAACGGAACCGACTGGGCGGTCGCTCCGCATCACGTCTGGAAACTGCCGGGCCGCGACGTTTCGTCTGACTACGAACTGGCAATGAAACTCGTCGAGAACATCGACGGACTGGAGCCTGACGCGGCGGCGCATCAGGCTGAGCACGGCATCGAAGTCGAGCTGCCAATAATCGCTCGGTTGTCTCCCGAGACAAAGGTCGTCGGCATCGCCGTCGGAGGAGCGACGCTGGAGAAGTGCCAGCAGTTTGCGAAGCAGCTCGCCGAAGTGATTCGCGACCTCGACGAACCACCGCTGCTGCTGATCTCGTCCGACATGAACCACTACGCGACGGATGCCGAAAACCGCCGCCTCGACGCACTGGCCTTGGCCGAACTCGACAAACTCGACGAAGACGCCCTCTTCTCCGTCTGCCGCTCCCAGCACATCTCGATGTGTGGAATGCTGCCCGCAGTGATCGCGTTCAAGACGCTGAAAGAACTGGGTATCGAAGTCACCGTCGAAGACATCGGCTACTCGACTTCCGCCGACGTCACCGGTGACAAGTCCCGAGTCGTCGGCTACGCCGGTCGCATCTTCCGCTAGACCTGCAGGACCATAAAGTCCAAAACAGTCCCGAGCTGATTTGACACGGATCGTGTCCGCCCCAACGCACGCAGAAGAAGCATGCATCTCCCATCATGCAGGCCGCTGTGCATACACGGTTCAGGCAGCACTGAATCCGAACTGCTTGAGACGATGGCCCAGCGCCGCATTGGAGACGCGTGAGCGAGACGAGATCGGACCGCAAAGGAGCCCCATTTTGAGGACGTCCTCTGTCTCTCATCACTGCACCACTGAAGGACCGACTCCGTTCCTCAGGGGAGCACCGGCATCCGAATCCAATTCCCAATAGCACACGTACTTTTGAGTGACCGCGTGACATGTCTGGCTGGCGTCGCTGCAAACCGTGTAGTTGACGACCAGATCGAATGAACGGTCAGGGAACTGCGGTGAGACATCGACCAGGAATTCTCGAGGATCGAGATCGGCCTCGATGTCGACACGCCGCCCGACCCCTGTGACGGGGGCGATGGAACTGGTTGAGGCGTTGATCTGAAACGAGAGTGGCAACGCCAGGTTGTTCCAGTGCGTGCGAAAGATCGGATCAAGATGAAATCCCAGGTACATCTTCCCTGCCCTACCCTGCAGTATGGCCTGGTCGACTTCTGCTCTAAGCTTGACGAAGAACGGTGATGCGCTGGTCTGCGGCTGGATTCTCAGGGCGAAACCTGTACCTGACAATA
Organism: Planctomycetota bacterium; assembly: GCA_029977045.1. Taxonomy (GTDB): domain Bacteria; phylum Planctomycetota; class Planctomycetia; order Planctomycetales; family Planctomycetaceae; genus JAPOLP01. The sequence goes on along the minus strand of JAPOLP010000159.1, from coordinate 2,441 downwards.
AAACTCTGGCGAGAACACCTCGGGCAGCAGGTCTCTCAGGAATGCTGATTTCCAGATTGAGGTCTTCAGGACGGGTTGGCTGATCCACCTTGCCGACGAGCTTTTCAAGGTCGCCTCGCAACTGCTCCGGGCTGAACCAGTCCCGTCGCGAAAGAATCCTTCCGTCTGGGTCCAGAACAAACTCGGAATTGGGCTGCTGGCCGAGTCGATGGCCAAGCGAGTTCTGCATTGAGTCGGCCAGCCATGGAACAGTAGCCCCTGTCAGCCCCTGTATCACATGGATGTGCTTAATGCGTTCTTCCACTGTGAAGGGTTCGACCCACGCCTGCTCCCCGAATTCCGGGTGCGCGAGCGTCTTGTAGACACAGAAGATGTTGACGTCTTTCTGTGAGAAGTCCCGGTAGATCGACTCAATTGCGGGGACGTTTCGACGGAAATGCGGGCATGTCAGGCATCCGAAGATCAGCACCGAATATCGACCGTTCAGGCGAGAAGTCGGAAACGGCTGCCCCTGAGCGTCGAAGATTGTCGTGTCTGGAAGCGCATCACCCGGCTTGACGCGTTGTTCCTGCGACTGCGAGATCGTGATTGCAGGGCGAGGCGACTGGTGCTGGTTGTCCGCGACCGTAGAGATAACCGTTGAACGGCTCGCTATGAGGAGGCGATCCGACAATTGCATGCAGATCGCGACAACGGCCACAGCAATGACTGAAACCAAAACAGGAATTACGAATGGAAGTCGCACGAAAAGACGACGTTCCGGACGGTTCTCCGGCTCAACACGATTTCGGACGGGTGAAGAAAACATTTCGGGACGCCGCGCGCAAGGAGTTATTGCAACAAAGAATGCGACGGCAGTTCCGCATGATGGTTTGCAAGTTCGGCTGACGGCTCGATGAACCCAGACCGACTCGCGGTTGGCAGATCTGATGAGACGCTCTGACTGTCCACCAGGATTCGTGAGATCGATAGTCGTTACCGACAATTACCAGGAGATCTTACGACTGCTGGATGACACTCCACCTCATCTTGCCCCGATATTCAGGTCCCCGGTACAAATCACGGCTCTTCGGGGCGTTGCAGGATGCTGCGCTGGCCGAACGTAGGGGTTTTCTGACAAAACGACTCGCACCAGGGATGGCTAGCGGCGCATGTTCAACTGGATGCGTCAGCGACTGTGTCCGGATCTCGCCATTGATCTCGGCACGGCAAATACGCTCGTCATCGTTCAGGGGGAAGGAATCGTCCTGAACGAGCCGTCTGTCGTTGCGCTGCAGAAAGGTACGCGGCGGGTCATGGGACGCGGGGCGGCCGTCGGCAAGCTCGCCAAGCAGATGCTCGGTCGCACGCCGGAAAACATCACCGCCGTCCGACCGCTCAAAGACGGAGTCATCACCGACTTCGAGCTGTGCGAGGCGATGCTTCGTTACTTCATCGAGAAAGCCAGCCGGCACGTTCGCGGGCTGCGGCCTCGCGTTGTCATCGCTGTGCCGGGCGGGATCACTCCGGTCGAAAAACGAGCCGTTTTCAACAGCGCCGAACGAGCCGGAGCCGGACGCGTTTATCTGATCGAAGAGTCGCGGGCAGCAGGGATCGGTGCGGGCCTGCCGATTTCGGAACCGATCGCGAGCATGGTCTGCGACATCGGCGGCGGAACGTCGGATGTCGCGATTCTGAGCCTGGGCGAGATCGTCGTCAGCGAATCAGTCCGTGTGGCGGGCGACGAATTTGACGAAGCGATCGTCGAGTACATGAAGCAGCACTTCTCGCTGAAGATCGGGACGCAGACGGCGGAGCAGATCAAGTTCCGGCTGGGCAGTGCCTACCCGCTCGAACAGGAACTGACGAGCGAGGTCCGAGGGCTCGACACCATCAGCGGGATTCCGCGCAAGGCCGTTGTGACCAGCGAAGAAATTCGCGAAGGACTGAAGCCAACACTCGAAGAAATTGTCGGCTGTGCGAAGACGGTCATCGAACGCTGCAAACCGGAGCTGGTTGCTGACATCGTTGATACCGGGATGGTGATCACTGGCGGCGGCGCACTGCTACGGGGCATCGACCGGCTGTTTCACGAGCAACTGGGCATTCCGGTCCGGATCGCCGACGAACCACTCAACACGGTCGCTCGCGGTGCCGCGATCTGTCTCGAACACCTCTCGCAATGGCAGGATCGGTTCGATACCGGCGAACGGGCGGCGTAACTCAGTTAATCGATTACTGGCAGTAGCGAAACTCGCTGAGAGTTTCGGTCGCGCCGGGTTGCCGAAAGTCTGCGCGACTTTCGCTACGTCTCAGCTGAGGCCGGAAGCACGAAACTCAATGGACTCGACCTCACACAGTTCGACATCCAAAGCGGCAGCAGGTTGTCTGCTGGTCGCTGTGGTGCTGGCGGTGCTGCCTGAGTCAGCCGTCTCATCGCTTCGCGATCTGGTGGCGGCTGC
>JAPOLP010000890.1 GCA_029977045.1 Planctomycetota bacterium | reverse complement strand
TGACCGCCCTGCTGCTGCTGGTTCTGTTTTACACGGTGCTCGGCGGGATGATTTCCGTCGTGATCACCGACCTGATTCAGTTCGCGGTGCTGGGCACGGCGATGGTCATCGTCACGTATTTCGTCGTGGCGAATACGGGCATCAATGGCTTTCACAGTGTGGTGCATCACTTCAACGGGTACGTCGATCCAACAAGCCCCATCAATCCCAGCAATCCGGATCCGGAGCAGGGCATCGGCCCACTGCGCATGCTGTCGATGGCGGTCATCCTGAGTGTTGCTCTGATGCTGTGGCCGGCGGGGGCGTCGCGAACTCTGGCGGTGAAGTCGGCGAAGGTCGCGAAGCAGCTTTATCTGTGGAGCGCGATCCCGTTTCTGTCACGACGGACGCTGCCGGCTCTGTGGGGTATCGGAGCGTTCGCGTTTCTGATGATGAACCCGATGATTTACGAAGAGTTCGTGCATTACGAAGTGAGTTCGCAGGCCGCGATGCCGCTCTATCTGGCGAAGATTCTGCCCAGTGGTCTGATCGGAATCGTCACGGCTGGGATGCTGGCCGCGTTCATGTCGACGCACGACAGCTATCTGCTGTGCTGGAGCGGTGTGATGACTCAGGACGTGATTGCTCCGCTGATGAAGCGCGACCTGTCCGAAAAGGAACGCGTGCTGACGACGCGCATCAGCATCGTCGTCATCGGAGCAATGCTGCTGTTCTGGGGATTGTGGTACGAGACGAACACGAACCTCTGGCAGTACATGGGCATCACCGGGACGGTTTATCTGGCCGGAGTTTTTCCCGTCGTGATCGGCGGTCTGTACTGGAAGCGGTCGAGTTCCGCCGGAGCTTACACCGCACTGCTGAGCGGTCTGACGGCGATCCTGGCACTCGGGCCGTGTACGGCGAAACTCAATGAACTGATCGAGTTCGCGGGACTGCCGATCATGGTACGCAGCGACCATCTCATCATTGCGTCGTTTCTGACGTCGCTGGTCAGCTTTGTTGGCGTGTCGCTGCTTTATCCTGATGACAGGCCACAGAGCAGCGCGTTGGCGGTCGGCGAGGAGGTGTCAGCATGAGCGGCTGGATGTATCTGTGGATTACTCTGCTGGTGGCGGGCACCTTCGGGATGGTCGGGCTGCTGCTGACGGTGACGTTCGGCGCCGTCACCGAATTGCGGCAGATGCTGGCGGAACTGCAGGCGGAAGCTGACGAAGCATCCGCAGAGTAAGAGCGTGTTTGACCCGAAGCCGCAGGCGACGGTGTTTCGGGGTGGGTAAACGCCGTCGCCTGCGGCTTCGGGTCAAACGTCGGCGTCGGTGTAAACGAGTTCTCAGAGAACGGTTTCATGGAATCAGAACAGCCATCGATTCTGCTGGTCGCCGGGCGTTTTCAGCCTCGAGGTTCCAGCAGCTACACGCTGCGGCTGGCTGAGCGTCTGGCCGATCACGGCTTTGTGCCACACATTGTCTGTCCGGATGCGCGGATGGTTCCTGACCCGTTGAGGTCGAACCTGAGCATCATGGAGTCCGGGCTGCTCGACACGTCATTGCTGCGGTCGCTCAGTGTCATGCTGACGTCCCGGGATGTCGCAAAGCTTCAACCGCAGCTCGTCCATGTTCAGTCGCGGGCGGCGATTCCGTTTGGCGTTCCGCTGGCCCGCTGGCTGAAGCTGCCCTGCGTGCTGACTGTTCACGATTACCTGTCCCGCTGGGATTCCGTGCCGACGGATCCGGCTCTCATCAAGCGAGTGATTGCCGTCAGCGAATCCGTTCGCGACGACCTGCATTCCCGCAGCGGCCTTGGGCCACAGACGCTGGAAGTAATTCACTGCGGCGTTTCGATTCCGGAACTCGGCGATAACTCGGACGTGCTTGACGGCAAGAGGATTCCTGTTGTTGGAACGGCGGGAGCACTCGAACTCTCGAAGGGAGTCTCGTACTTCCTGGAGGCTGCTCGCCTGGTGATCGATGCCTGCCACGATGTCGAGTTTCTGATTGCCGGATCCGGGCCCGAGGAACACGCACTGCGAACGCAGGCTCGAAATCTGAAACTCATGGACCGTGTCACGTTCGTTCCGAACCTGCCCGAGTTTCAGTCTTCGTTGCAGGCGATGGATATCTTCTGTCTGCCGGCTCTGGTGCAGGGCCTCGGCACGGTGATGCTTGAAGCCATGTCGTTCGGCAGGCCGGTGATCGCGACCGGCGTCGGTGGAGTGTCTGCCGTCGTGACCGATGCCCGAGCCGCTCTGGCGGTTCCACCGTCCGACAGTGAAGCTCTCGCCGCACGCATCATTGAACTGCTGAGCGATCCGATCCGTGCCCGCGCGATTGGCAATGCCGGGCGGCAGCGAGTGATCGAGTCGTTCAGCGCGGATCAGATGGTCGAACAGACCGTCGCCGTTTATCGCGATGTTCTGGCCGGAATCGCCACCGGCGCGAGCGTCTAGCGTCCTACTTGCCGATCCAGTCGACAATCCGACTGGCAATCGGCACGTCGGTCTTGCCCTGGACGGTCATTTTTCCGAAGGCCTTCTCGACGGCCCACGGAGCGGCGAGAGCTGGCGTCGATTCGTTTGGCTCGCCAGCGATAAAGATTCGGGCCGGAGCGTTCAGAGCCAGCAGTGCCGGGACGTCGCCGTACTTGACGGCACCGGGGAACAGGTTGACGTCGCGAATGTCGGTGATCGACTCGAACCGGTAGCCCCGCGTGTCGACGGCCAGGCTGGCGATTGATCCGCGTGCCTGGGCTCCAGCCGCTGCCGCAAAGATGCCGCCGCCGTTTACTCCGACCAGATGAATCTGTTCGGGCTTCGTCTGGTGATTCTGGCTGAACGAGACCAGTGTCAGGATGTCGTGGACGCGCTGCGCGAACAGCGAGTGGTTGTAGCCGAGCGTGTAGCCGGCAAACTCGCGCGGGTTGTTGACGATGCGGGCCTGCGTCAGTGGCTGACCGTCCTTGAGATACTCGCCCGTGTAGAGCAGGTCAGCGGACGCGATCGCGTAGCCCTGTTTGAGGAGCTTCGCGACGGGAGTCTTCAGCGATCCATCGTCAGCGTACAGCCCGGACTTGCCTTCGCCGTCGATCCAGATGACGAGCTGGTTATTCCACTCAGTGGGATACAGAAAGACTGTCGGCACTTCCTCGCCGAACTTCTTCGCTTTCAGCAGAG
>JAPOLP010000560.1 GCA_029977045.1 Planctomycetota bacterium | reverse complement strand
GTTGCCAGCTTTGAGCGATCCGCGCGTCTTCTTCTTCCTGCAGCAGTTCAGCCAGCCAGTCGTCGGTTTCCTGCAGACGTACGCCGAGGATTCCAGCAGCGTTCATCGCGATCTTCCAGGCGACAGGTCGGGACGCCTGCAGCAGCTCGTCAAATCCAGCCCGAGGAATCGCGAGCAGTTCAACATCGTCAACCGCCGACGCATCAGCAGCGTGCGCTCCCCCGGAGAAGAACGAGCTTTCTCCAAACACATCCCGCTCGCCGATCTGCATGATGTGCGCTCCGCCGAGTCCTGCGGTTGGCAGTCGCAGTTCGACGTTGCCCCGCAGGATGACGCACAGGCACGCTTCCTCACTGTCGGCCTCAAAGATGACGTCGTCCGGCGAGTAACGTCGGACCTCGCCGCAGGCTGCCAGCTCAGACAGCTCTTCGTGCGTCAAGCCGTCGAACAGAGGCACTTCCGTCAGCAGTGAGACCGGAATCCCACCATCAAGTTGAGCAGCGAGCGCGACCGGAGTCGTGTCTTCACGTTCCAGCACGACCAGAGCCGCCGGAACTTCCCCTACGCGACCGGCGGCATCGAGCGGGACTTCACGCGACGGCTTCCAGCCTCGAACGAGCAACTGATTCACCGCCTCAACGTTCCCCGCAGTGACCACTTCGTAGCGATAAATGCTCATGGCAGTCTCCTCGTCTGAACTGACCGGTTGCTCGTAAACACTCCTCAAAACATCCCAGTATCAAGGCACCGAGCCCGGCCAACACCAACCGGACCCGGTGCCCGTTAACGCGGCGTCACGTCTTAATCGCGACGCGATGCGTCTTCTCCGTTTCCGTTTTAGGCAGCGTGATCGTCAGCACGCCGTCCGTGTACTCGGCCGTCACGTCACTTTCCCTGACGGGGGCCGGCAGCGTCACACTGCGCTGGAACGAGCCCGTCCGGCGTTCAACGCGGTGGAACTTCTTTTCTTCGTCTTCTTCCTTCTTCTCTTCTTCGTGTCGACCGCTGACGGTCAACGTGTCGCCCGTCACGTGAATCTCGATGTCCTCCGGATTCATGCCCGGAATATCCATCTTCACTTCGAGCGACCCGTTGGATTCGGTCAGGTCGAGCGACGGCATTCGCTGAGCGACCGGCCATTCGCTTTCCCAACCTTCGCCAAAGCGACCGAGCAATTCGTCGATCTCGCGGCTGAGAGCACCGAAGGGATGAGCCCCGAACAGGCTCGGCAGACCGCGCGATCCTCTTCGTGTGAGCGTAGACATGATCGTCTCCCCTTATCTGAAGCCACCAGACGCCGCCTCGACCGCCCCGTGCGACCGAGACGCCTGAGTGTTGTCCGGGAGTTCTCCCGTTGCCTTTTGAGAGAGCAGAACGCGTGCCGGATTGGGCTTCGAGAGCCGCCGCCGTCCGAGCGATACGGGCCGGGACTCAAGCCATCTTCCGGCGACGGGGCGACGCTTTCACGGCACAGCAGACGTCGATGTGCGAGGCCGGACATCGTGCGTCAACGCGTCACAGTCAGCTCGTTGCTGAGCCCTTTCACACCGGCCAGCGGCAGGACGACGGAGGTCGCAATCTGCTTCTGATGGAAGCTGCGCACCGGACCACGCAGCGTGACGTGCCCTTTGTCGATCGCGATATCGACCGAGCCAAGAGCCGCATAGCCACTGTCTCTCAACGCCTGGCTAACCTGGTCGGCGAGCGGCTCAGAGTGCGAAGCGACTGCCTCTGGCTGCCGATCCGCATTAAGCGACCGGTGGAGGAATTCTTCGTTTTGTTCTGCCGGACGATCCATGAATGCACTCCGTTGTGCAGCTCACACGAACGCTCTTTCAAGCAGGAAGTGACGGTCGTCACCCCTAACCCGCGCGACTACTGCTTCTGTTGTTCGCGGCGGATCAGTTTGTGGCACTTCACACAGGACAGCGTCATCTGCATGTAGGCCAGAGTTGCTTCGTCGATCTCTTTGCGCTGAGCGCCGGATTCGATGCCCTCCAGCGTCGTCCAGAAGACCTGCAGCTGAGTGCGATACTCCTCGGTCGGGTTGCCAGCCCATTCCTCGCGAGCAATCCGGGCCAGTTCCTGAGCCGCGACTTCAAGCTGCGCGTAGTCCTCGCGAGCCAGGCTGGTCAGCAACTGGTGCGAGTACCTCAGCTTCTCCTTCATCACAGCCGCGACATCGCGTTGCGGGTCGGCCTTCTTCTGCGGGGGTGTTTCCTGAGCACGGACCGCCAACAATCCAGCAACCGCGATCAGACAGGCCAGTGCGATGACAGACTTTCTCATGACAACTCTCCTTCGGCGCTTTTCAGAAACTGAAGACCCGGCGCGGCGGAGAATCCGCCACGTTGACATGTTTTACGGAAGCTGGTCCAGAACACGCCGCAGCCCGGCAGCAGTCGACGCATCCGTTGCCGTGTCCACTTGAATGATCTCTTCCTGCGGCTCACCGTCGATCTGCGTGTCCCGCTGCAACTGCTGCCTCAGCACGCCGACCCCAGCGTCTGACGCATCCCGACCGACCCGTTTGCGCGCCGTTACTCGCTCCAGAAGAACGCTTTCCGGCGCAGAGCAGGCCACGATCAGAAACGGCACCTGCAAATCTCTGGCAAGCCGACGGAATAGTTCCCGCTCATCCCGTGCCAGAAATGCGGCATCGACGACCACAGGGAAGCCGGATTCGATAATTGTTCGTGCCAGCTCCGCGAGCCGCCCGTAAGTTCGCTCGTTTGCTGCCGACGAATACAGCTCGGCAGCGGCAACCCCCTCAACGCGTTCGGTTTCGCCCAACCCGAACAGACGCTTGCGTTCGACGTCCGACCGAATCTGGATGGCCGCCGAGTTCTCGACGATCTGCCCGGCGACGTGCGATTTCCCGCTACCCGACAGGCCGTGCATGATGATCAGCGACGGCGGGGACACCTCAGCATCATGATCAGCGACCGCCAGGTACGTCCCGAATTCTCGCCGCAGCGAACGTCGTTGACTTGCTGGCTGCGATGAATCGCCGAGCCGGATTGCATCGACTTTTGCGCGGACCATCGCTCGATAGACCAGATAAAACCGCAGCACGGCCAGTCCAGCGTAATCACCCGTTCGTTCGAGATAGCGGTTGAGCAGCCGTCGCGCCAGTCGAGGTTCGCCATGCTCTTCAAGGTCCATGACGAGAAACGCGATTTCGCTGATCACGTCGCTCCAGCGGAGACCCGCGTTGAATTCGATCCCGTCAAACAGGCAGGGGCCGCTGTCGAGTTCGACGATATTTCCCAGATGCAGATCACCGTGGCACTCACGAACGAAGCCCCCGGCGCGTCGGTACTCGAAGGTCGCCGCCAGTCGTTCAGCTTCGGTCTGAGTCCATGCGTGAAGGTGCCGGACCTCCGCTGTCTCCACGTCATCGCCAACGGCCAGTCGTTCGATCGTTGTGAAATTGTCGAGCGCATCCTCACGAATTCGATCCGCGCGACCGTACGGCAACTCCTCACTGATTCCCGGCAGCGACGCGTGGAAGACTGCAATGTGCTCCGCCAGAGCCTCAATCTGCGACGCATCCAGCCGCCCGCCCGTGACCATTCGCGACAGCAGCCGTTCGTCATCGAACCGCCGCATTTTCACCGCGTATTCGATCGGCTCGCCGTCGGCCCCGATCACTGGATCTGTCACGTCACCGCAGATCGGGACGACATCGAGATACAGCTCCGGAGCCGTCCGCCGATTTAGCCGCAACTCTTCCTCGCAGAAGTGCTTCCGCCGTTCGAGCGCCGAGAAGTCGAGGAACCCGAACTTCACCGGCTTCTTGATCTTCCAGGCAAACTCACGCGTCAGCAGCACCCAGGAAATATGAGTCTCGATCACGCGCACACTCACCGGTTCATCCGGCCAGACTTCCGGACGCTGCAGCGATTCGATCAGTTGGTCAGCACAGACACTCATCGCGCGGGCTCGTCGGAAAAGATTCGACGCATCCTGTTCCTGCAGACGTTAAGCAAACCCAATGCCGCCGTCCGGTCGCAATTATCGAACTGGCTAGCCACTGTTTCCGGCGATTCTGCGGGAGGTTCGCAGTTGAGGCACCGCATTTGCCACGGTCTTCTACCGGTGTAAAAAGCGACTGTCACTGACCCCGGCTTCGAGGAGCGAATCATGGCCGACGTGCAACCAGCCGACGATCCCGGTTCCGTCTATCGAGTTGCCATCTTCAGTCGCAGCAGCGATCCGGATGCGATCGCGGGAGTGCTTGTCGGTTCGCTCGGGCTTAATCGGATCGACGCGAAAATTCACGCCGCACAGGTCCCCGGCGTTCTGCCCGACCGACTGACTCGCGAACAGGCTGAGTCTCTCGTCGCCGCCATAAAAGCCACCGGAGTCACTGCCATCGCGGTCGCTCAGTCAGACATTCCGCAGCTCAATCATCCAGAAACGATCCACCACGCGGCCTGTCTCGATGACGGGCTCGAAATCATCGGACTCTCCGGTTCGAGATCAGGTTTCGTCGCCTGGGACGATCTGGAATTCCTCAGCGTCGGCCACGTTCCGCTGGAGTCCGCTCATCACTACGCGTCAGAGTCGAACGTCGTCGTTCACAGTTCGCCGCACACGTTCGAGGAACAGTCCGAAGGCATCGCGATCAGCGGCCCGATCTGCTGGATCATCGCCCGCAATCCGCAGCGAGTC
>JAPOLP010000145.1 GCA_029977045.1 Planctomycetota bacterium | reverse complement strand
GCCAATCTGGTCCTGGAGGCAGTTGGGCGACGGGGCGGTGCCCAACTTTTGCCCTTCGAGGAACAGGTCGATTAGCAGCGTCTTCGAGCCTGCGTATGGCTTACAGGAAGTGGGGACGTTCCCGTGAAATCGTGAATTCCCATTGGCTTAGACATGAGGTAATGGCGGCATCAATACTCAGTGTCGACGAGCTTCACCGTCCCTGCGACGGTGAAGCTCTTAATGACGCGGAGTCGGCTTCTGCCGGCAAACGTGCTGAGTAACCAAATGCCGGGGACGTCAATGGGGTAAGTCGTTTATCCCTCTTACTCAATGCCAGTCATCAGTGAGTAAAACGACCAGACTACGGAACCGACTCCTCAAACGTCTTCAGTGGCGATCCGCCGTTGCGCCCGACAGCCTGAATCACGACAACGTCATCAACCGCCAGACCATCGGTGACTCCCGTATGACCGTTCGGAATCAACAGCTCGGGATGGTCAAACGGAGCCCTCCGATAACGCACTCGCTCGTCAGTCAGTGACTTCAGGAAATCGACCAGTGACTGAACTCGTTCCTGATTGCCCCTTACGTGCCCAATACCGGCGACGTCCGGGTCAAGGTCGTCGATGTTCTCCTCAAAGAAGTCTGCTCGACGGGCATAGAACTGCACGACTTCTTCGAGAGTCCGCATTCCACCGTTATGCATGTACGGCCCCGTCAGCTCAACGTTACGCAGGCCTGGCGTCTTGAAGGCACCGTCAACCGCTACCCGAGCCCCCTGGCTGACGAACACGCCGTTGTTTCCGAGGTTCGGGTTACGCCCCTGCTGGGCACGTCGTGTCAGAGACCACGGACCGAGGACAGGATGCCCACCTCCAACGCCGAGGTCCTCGCCGGTCGGACGGACGCCAATGTTGTAAAAGCCGCCGTCGTAGAAGGCCGAAGCACCATTCTGCATGGGCATAAACTCGATCATCGCTTCACCAGGCTCAGCCAGAACGCCCCGCAACTGACTGATTGCCGCACCCGTGAATTCCGGCCCGCCGTGACAGGCACTGCATCTCCCCTGATTCATGAAGATGTCAAATCCCTGTTGCGCGCTGAGGCTTAATGCCTCGTTGTCGCCCTTCATGAAGCGGTCGAACGGCGAGTCGTCAGATACGAGCGTCGACTCGTACATCATGATCGACAGGCCCCAGAACAGAGCGAAGTTCTGCTCCATCAACGTGTACCCGTCGGGAGTCAGTTCGGTCGAGTCCCACAGCCGATTACGGAACGACTTGCGAACAAGGTCCGCGTAGTCAATCTGCGACTTCAGGCCGAGTCCCTTCCTGTTGGCTGATGGTCCCAGCACGCTGTCTTCCGGATGAACAAACTGCTGCGCCAGCGGACGAAGTGGGAGCATTTTGCGTCCGAGGTCCGGAAACGTACGCCCGAGCCAGCTCATCTCGACTTCGCTCAGAGGAGGACCAACGGCCTGCGAAGCGAGAGAGGCGTTATCAAGCAGAATACGCTCGCGCGCCAGTTCCTTGTTCTTTGCACTCACCCAGATTTGAGCATCCGGGTCCATGTCGCCAAACGGGTTGACGCAGTTGAAGAAGCGGTTTGCGCGGCCATCCCAGAAGTTGCGGTCGTTGAAGACCGCATTGATCGCCGACGGCGTATTTCGCCCGGTCACCTGCCGTGCATTTACACCATCAATGTGAAACACCGTGTCGGGAACGGTGACGCCGGCATCAACCGGAGAACCATCGACAATGCCGGTGAAATTGCGCTCGATGACTCCCTGCGAACCAGCAATCTCGCTGGTGTCGTAAATGACCGGGTTGTCATCGCCTTTCTGCTTTGTCGGATCCAGCAGTCGATGGAACGGAAAGTCCGAGGCCTTCAGACGGTAGTTTGCCCCTCGAAATCCACCGCCATTCGGAGCGATCGTGTTCTTCGTGCGATGGTCGGCTCCAGCATGAAAATGGCACGTCGCACATGCCGTCTTTCCATCGCTACCCGCCTGCATATCCCAGAACAGCGACTTCCCAAGCAGGATCGCTGCGTTTCTATTCGCAACAAACTTATCCAGGTCAGGTGGCAGTGGAACCGGAACCGAATCCAGCGGACCAACAGCCGTTGGCTCCGTGGCGCACGCATGGTGTTCCGTGACCGAGCCTGCCAGCCCGGACGCGATCACAACCGCCGTTCCCGCAGCGATTCCTCGAAGATGTGCAGTCAACCCTTTCAATCTCAGCATCATTGATTGAGCCCCTGTGAGAGTTTCGATGTCGAAAACGCCTCAGCGTTCCGCCAGCGAGAATTCTCACGAGACCACCTAATGAACAGCCCTGAATCGGCAGAGACAGAACTAACCTCGTTCTTCACAGCCAGAGAGTTGCATTAGAAGGATCTGTTGCATTCCGGCAACACAGAACAGCTCTCGGGCAGAGGTCTCGTGCCGCGAGGAACGCAATTGAAATTGGACCGACGAGGTACGTTGCAGGTCAAATTTCTGTCTATGCTGCCATAGCATCTGGCGTTTGGACGCCCTCACGAATAGTGGGAATTCGACTGTGAGTGACCTGACCCGGAATATTTAAGATGAAAACGCTAAAACATGACCGCCTGCACAGAAGCAGCGACGGCAGCCTCTGAACGTATTCCTCGCAAGAAAAAGGACAGAGGGACTCCGCAACACATTGCGACGCAACCACTTACATCCCAGGCTCGTGAGGCGCCGATTCAATTGAACTTGAGGCACGCAACGAAAACACAAAAAAAGCCGCGAATCGACACCGATTCGCGGCACGTGAAATGAGTCCGGTTCATTTGAGTGGAGGATAGGGGACTTGAACCCCTGACCTTCTGGCTGCCAGCCAGACGCTCTCCCAACTGAGCTAATCCCCCCGAATGTGGTCGCAGAACAGGTGATCCTGCAGGATGCCTCATCGGCATGCGGTGGCGGTGAAATGAACAGATTTGGCAAATGCAGCGAAATCGATCGAAACCGCGTGAACGGGACGAAAATTATCGATGCCGGTGAGGATGGTCAAGTCGCCGGAAAGGCTCTTTCGACTCCGCGATGGACATGTTTCAGCCGTGTTTGAAGTCGTGCTGACGATCGTTTGTAAACAAGACGCAGACGCCGTTGAGTCTGTGACCCGCCTGAAATGTAGACGCCTGCAACAGTGTTCCAAAGGCGTCGGTTGCCAGCTCAGAATTCGGACGGTCAAAGACTGACGATCCAGTCAGGTTTCAGATCGAGATGAAACAGTTCGTCGATTTCCGCGGCTTCTCCGGTGATCTGGTCTTCGATGTCGGCATCATCGTTGCCGGTGCCTCCCGCGAGGACGTCGACTCCGGTGTTGCCCTTGACCAGATCGGCGCCTCGCCCGCCGAGCACAGTGTCCTGTCCTCCACCGCCAAAAAGACTGTCGCTTCCAGCATTACCGAACAGCATGTCGTTGCCGCGTCCGCCAGTCAGAAGATCCGCTCCGTCGTCACCAGCGAGACCGTCATTGCCATCGCCACCGTCGAGCGAATCGTTGCCAGCTCCGCCCAGGAGAGTGTCACTGCCCGACAGACCGATCAGCGCGTCCTCGCCGTCGTCGCCGAACAGGCGGTCGTGGTGACGGCCTCCGATCAGCGTGTCGTTGCCGCCGCCACCAACCAGAGTGTCATTCCCTCCGTTGCCGATCAGCAGGTCAGCGAGCGGTGAGCCGATCAGCTCGTCATTACCGCCTCCGCCCGCGAGTTTCAGTCGCGCGCCAGGCAGCGTGAAGGCCGACGCGTCGAACCGATTGTCGGCCATGCCGCCGAAGAGCGTTACCAGTTCGATTCCAGAAAACGAGTCCGTGCCAAAGCCCACCAACTCGGTATTGCGCAACACGAAGTCGGCGTCGCCGACCTCCATCAGACGGTCGTTTCCGCGTCCTCCGTCGAGTGTGTCGTTGCCGGGACCTCCACTGACGACATCGCCTGAGCCGCCCTGGCCGGAAACTCGATCATTGTCAGTGCCGCCGAGCAGCCAATCCCGCCCGGCTCCGCCTGCGATCGTGTCATCGCCAGAGAGGCCGTCAATGCGATCGTTGCCTGGTCCGCCAATCAACCGGTCGTTCGCGGTACTGCCTGTCAGCGAGTCGTTGCCCACTCCGCCATCGACGGTCACGGGAAGTGCGATTGCAGCGAGATCGACGATGTCGTCACCACCGCCCGCCGCAATGGTAATCGTCGCTGCCAGACTGCCGTCGACGGACAGAATCTCAACGACGTCGTCGCCGGAGCCGCCGTTAATCGTCAGCTTTGATGCTGGCACTCGAAAGTCAGTGACCTGCCCGTCGATCGTTACCTGCATCCAGCCGTCGTTGGAGATACCGTCCTCAATCACAGCGTGTTGGCCCGGACCGTCGAGCAGCGAGATGACGTATTCATCAGGAGCGGGCGGAACGTCAACTTCAAAGTCGAGCTTGAAGTTCTCAACACCGATGTGCACGTTCGAGTAAACGATCGGCCTGGTGAGACCGCCGCCGCTGGCGGAGATTGTCCAGAAGCCCGGAGCAACCCGCAGTTGATAGCCGCCAGCATCCAGTGACGTTGTCGAATAGAAGCCGCCCGGTCCGCTGACAGTGATCGAAACGCCGCTCAGTCCCTCACCCGCGTTGAAGAAGCCATCGTCGTTCTGATCATCGAACACGACTCCCAGCAGAACCGGCGTGCTGAAATTGCCCCGGACACCAAAGTCCTGCGTGACGACGAGTGGCCCGACTTCGGTGGCCGGGTCGAGTTCCGTCAGGATTGAGATACCGACTTCCTCGAATTCCGGGTTCATCATCGTCAGCCGATGGCCAGCCGGATCCTGGATGCCGGTCGGCGTCGTTCCCCAGTCGATGGCAAACCCGGCGTGAGCGAATGCAGGCGTGTTCGCGTAGGCAAACACGTTCTCGCCAACCTCGACGGAAAACAGCCAGCGATAGCCGGCTTCGACCGTCCTCCACAGCAGCGAGCTTTCACCCGGCAACTGATGCGACTGTTCGTCCTGGGCAATCATCAGCTCGTTATGAGCAAGTGCGGCCTCGTGCAGAGCATCGTTCCAAGCGAGCGGCGGGGCAGGCTGCAGCTCCGCGAACTGAGCAACGAGTTCCTCGCCGTCGACATGAAAGGCGTCGATCGAGGCCTGCACGGCGGGATCGCGGGCAACCAGCGGGCTCGGGTAACTCGAAAACAGCCGGTTGAGTTCTCCTTGCGGATCGGTCCGCATCCGGTTGAGATGCTCCAGTAGTTCCTGCTCGAAGGGCGTCGGCCCCGTCGTCAGCAGCAGACGGGGCTCGAGCTTTTCCGTGACTTGCGAGAGTCCTGCCGGTTTCCAGCCAGCGGGGCCGGTTGAACGGCGGTGCCGCAGGTTCAAGCTCGCTCGCGGCGAACGCGACGGAAGGGCAGACACACGATCGCGTAACGCGCGATCCGGCTTCCTCAGTCGCAGGAGTCCGCGCGGCATCCTGATTCGCATCCCTGCACCTGAGACTGTCAGCGTCGAGTACCCGTCGGCTGTCTGACGCGATTCCGTTCGCGACCGGCGAGTTTTCCTGTCATCAGCATCGACACTGGGTTCGAGCCACCTTTGCGGATCGATCTCGCCAGTCATCGCGATTGCTCAGCCAGCGCCCATCGCACGGCTCAGGCAGCCCGTTCCACTCAGTGAAACTCTGCGGGCTGTATGGCGTGCGGCTTTTGTGAAGCGAATTCGGGCACTGTTTCGGAGCCGCTCGCGTCTGGCCGGTCAGTCAGCAGGTGCTGCGAACAGTCGGCACCAGAAGTAGCAGTGTGCTGGCGTTCCCTATCCGATTGCAAAATCGTGACAACGTGCGCACACTGCCTTGCTCACTCTATCAGACCTCGGGCATTTCAAACGGACGGTCGACGATGAGTAAGAACATCATCATCTGCGCTGACGGTACGGGAAACTCAGGCGGAACCGGAGAAGTCACCAATGTCTGGCGGCTTTACGAAGCCGTCGCGCTGCACGACTCGAAACAGGTGCAGATTGCGAAACACGACGACGGAGTCGGCACGCAGTCGTTCAAGTTCCTGCGCATTCTGGGTCTCGGGGTCGGTGTCGGCCTGAGTGAAAACCTGGCCGAGCTGTACCACTACCTGATCCGTCGGTTTGACGAAGGCGACCGCATCTATTTATTCGGCTTCAGCCGTGGTGCCTTCACCGTTCGCACGCTGGCCAACATCCTGTACTTCTGCGGAATTGCTGACCGGCATGATGAAGACGGCGAGTTGCGATCGCCGGAAGAACTCGACGAGCTGTCGAAACGCGCTGTTGCCGCCCATCAGTCCAGAAACTGGCAAGAACCGGATGACCCAAACTTCGACGCCTTTCAGTTTCGCACCGAGTACGGGCTGCGTCACAAGGATGCTCCGAAAGGGAAACTCTCCGACTACGAAAAGAAGCGGCGAGGCAGGTTCGCCATTGAGTTCGTCGGCGTCTGGGATACGGTCGATGCCGTCGGCCTGCCGTTCGACGAAATGACTCAGTATTGCCTGCGACAGGTCGAGAATCGCACCTTTGTTGCATGGCTGCTGAGATTCAAGGAGTGCTTCGGACACGTCCTGCGACGGATCGGTCAGACGTACAAAGCTGGCTGGGAAGACGATGCCGGCCACACCATCGATCTTCGTTCCGGCCAGGACTCTGATTCAGGCAGCAACGCGTCACGACAGGCGAATACCGAACCGTTTATTCGACGTATCTGCCACGCGATCGCGATTGACGATGAACGATACACATTTCATCCGACACTGTTTCTCGAAAGTCCACCTGGCGTCACCAGGGGCGGGACTTCAATCGAGCAGGTCTGGTTTCACGGCGTGCACGCGAACGTCGGTGGCGGATATCCCAAGGACGGCCTCGCCTATGTCTCGCTGAACTGGATGATGCATCAGGCAAGTGAGGCGGGGCTGAAGTTCAACGAAGAGACCTGGAAAACATATCAGTTGCTGACAGATTCCGACGGCACGCTTTATGATTCACGAGCTGGCACCGGGCGGTTTTATCGGTATCAGCCACGGAACGTCGGTAAGATCTGCGAGGATGCCGGCATCGGAAAACCGACGCTGCATCCGTCTGTGCTGGCGCGTCTTGAGTCGCGAGTTCAGGATTACGCGCCGACTGGGATTCCTGCTGAGTACCGAATCGCCCCCGCACCGGAATTCAAAGCGTTGCAGGATCAACGCGGCAGTAGCGAGCCGCGATATCGAAGCGAGAATCCGGATCGCGTACAGGATCGTCTGACCGCGCAGCAGCACTCCAGAGAGCTGATCTGGTGGCGCCGTACGCTCTATTACGCATTCGTGATCTGGGTCGTGTTCTGGCTTGGAATAAACTTCCTGTCGGCGACGGTTCTTGAACTGATCGCTGACGGAGTGCGCTGGCTCGACTGCCTGAAAATCTGCAATCTGACGAAGGCCTGGACCTGGTACGCCGGAACGTCGGCAGCACTGGCACTGCTTTTTCATATCGCTTCTTCAGCGACAGAGAAGTCGAAAACGGGAGAGTCCGTTTACCGAATTCGGCGTGCGTTTCTGCTCGATAGCCTGCGGAACCTGTGCCTTGGAACGCTTGGGATTCTGGCATTTCACGATCCGCTGACGTCACTGCTCGACTGGTCGCTTCCCGCACTGCTCGCGCCTCTGGTCGACCTGCTGAAACTGAGCCCGGCCGTCCTGTTGTTCCTGTTCTATGGCAGCTATCTGTTGTTGCGGTCGAGCAAAGCCCTGATTCAGGCGATCGGGACAACGCAATCTGGAGCCTGGGACGCGTCGCTACTCAGAGAGAAGCCACTCGACAACACCGCCGGGCGAGCCTGGCCGATCCGACTGTTCTATTACGTCGCCAACATGGCGCTGGGCCGTCAGCGTGACCGAGGGTTTCTGTGGCTGAAATGGAAGTTCGGCCCCTTCGTCGTTTTCTGGACGGTCAACCTGTTTCTGCTGATTGGAATTCTGACGTCAACCGCTTCAGTCATCCTCCGGTTTCAGACAGCCAGCGAACGATTTGCCGAAACCAGTGACTCGCTGAATTCCCTCGCATCCGTCTTTCCACACGACCGTATCGCGTTCGACGAAATCGAACAGTTTCCATTCGATACTCAAAAGGCGGCGCATTCAACCAGGCCACTCAAGAAGGGAGCCTGGTACCTGATTCTTGCCGTCCCCACGAACTGGAACGAGACCGATGCCAACAGTCCAAGTCGTGATGGCGGCACAGCTCTCACTGATTGCGATTCCGGTGAGCTGCCGTACCAGTTGAGCGGCCACCTGCCGGATGACGATCAGCCTGGTTCTGCCGCCGCTGCCGAACTCTGGGGCTGGAAGGACAAGTGCATCCCCGCCACTCCGGAAGGCAATGTCGAGTCAGAGATGAATCTGGCAACGAAACTGATCATGAACCTGGCCGCTCCGTGGCGACAGAGCGCGACACTGCCGTGGTTTCAGTTGATGGGGCACATGGATGACGCTCCGGACCGCCTGATCCCTGTGGGAAGCAGTGTCATTTTCCGGGCACCCGCCGACGGCAGGCTGACGCTCTACGTCAACGATGTGCCAAAGTACTACTGCAACAACTCCGGGACAGCCTGCATCCGGATTTACGAGTGCGTTCCTGCGGGGTCATCAGATTGCAAAGCGGTCGCCGAAGGAAATTAATGACCGTTGGCTCAGATTCAGTCGCGACGCCTCGTCAGGTATTCCAAAATCATCAACGAACGCCCAGCGGTCAGCGTCAGAAAGGATCTGACACCTCGATCACGACAGCTGTCGCGTTGTCTCGACCGGACTCCGCTACGGCAGTCTGGACGAGGCGATCTGCAGCGGGGACGCCGTCGAGGGATTTCGGCGGCTTGCGAACAAGGTCTTCGACTGCGTGATTCCACAGGCCGTCAGTGACTCCGTCGGTGCAGAGGACGAGTCGGTCGCCGGGCTGACAGACGATTTGTCCGATCTGCGGGTCGATGAACTGGTTGCCTGAACCCAGTGACTGCGTCAGGACGTTCTTGCGAGGGTGCGTGCGCAACTGTCGTTCGTTGAGTTCGCCCTTGCGGTACAGCCAGCCGGGGTAAGTGTGGTCCTGCGAGATCTGCTGCATCTCGCCGTCTTTGGGCAGCAGATAAATTCGGCTGTCACCCAGGTGGCCGAAGTAGAAGCGGTCATGACACCACCAGACGAGGCTCAGCGTGGCACCCATGTTGTGCCCCTCTTCGTAGCACTGGCCGAGCATCGTCAGTTGCATGTGGATCTTGTGAAACAGCACGACTAGGCACTCGGTGATTTCCGCCTTGAAGTGCGCCGGCGAGACCGCAAACCGACGCGGCATCATGTGAACGACGTTGTCGACCGTGCAGCGACTGGCGAACTCGCCGGACTTCTCACCGCCCATGCCGTCGCTGACGGCGAAAATCATGTCCTGCCCGCAGAGCACGGCTGAGCCTTCACGGCCCAGATAGGTGAAGTCCTGACGGTCGAACGCGATCGTCAGAAACGCGTCTTCGTTGTTCGGACGAAACCGTCCGACGTCGGTCATGCCGGACCAGCTCACTGTCCAGCCAGTTCCCGAAACTGGCGCCGCGACCGACGGGACTTTTTCCCGTTTCGGACGCTGCTCGTCGCTCTCTGCCTCCTCTTCGTCGAGGATCGTCGCGAACTCGAAATCGATCAGACAGAAGCGACCGTCCTGCGCGCGATAGGTCACGTTTCGCAGATACGGATCGTCGTGCCGCACACCATACGACTCAAGTTCGCTGAACAGCTCGGCAATTTTTTCGTCGCTCAGCCGCTCAACGCGCGCTCCGCAGTTTGTCGTGACAATCCTTAGCTCTTCCTCGTCGGCTTCCAGCAGGCGAGGCACAAAATCGCAACCGCGTTCTTCGAGATACCGCAGCACGCGGACTTCGTTGTCAAACCGTTCTTTCGCGTTCGATGCGCGGAACGTCTTGTGAACTCGCCCGTCGTATCCAATCCGAACCAGAGCCCGGGCCGTGTCTTTTTTTTTTTTCCTGATAATCTCCGTGG
>JAPOLP010000336.1 GCA_029977045.1 Planctomycetota bacterium | reverse complement strand
CAACTGACAGCGGGTCAGACGAACAATCGGTCCCGGACAAAGTCGTCAGTTACTCCGCGTCTCCACTTCAGGGACAGCTGATCGACACCAACGCGAACTATGACCTGGCCATTGTCGGTGAAGGTTTCTTTCAGGTTGAGCACGCAGGGAAGCTCTATTACACCCGAGCTGGCCGTTTCTTCCGCAACACCGAGGGATGTCTCCAACTGGGGCCTGAAGAAATTGAGATGATCCTTCAGCCCCAAATCATGATCCCCGAAGCAGCAAGATCGATCACCATCACAGGCGATGGCCGACTGACCTACCTTGATGACACGAACGTCCTGATACATGCAGGGCAGATTCCGCTTTACCGTTTCCCGTCACGCGAACGCCTGCTTGAGCTCCGTCCGCACCTTTACGAAGAGACAGAATCGTCAGGTCGGGCGTACGCTGGAATTCCGGGAAGCACTGAGTTTGGTAAGCTCAGACACCGTTTTCTTGAGAGCGGGCAGCAAATCACCAGCAGAACTTCGCGACTCTTCATTCCCAGGTTTGCCGGGAAACGCGAGTTCGAAACTCGGCCCGCGGCGAGGCGATAGCTCACTGAAAAACGTGTCGCGACTGCTCACTCCGCAGCCTAACGGTCGGGCATCCAGAGTCGGTTCTCCGCCTGAGATGACTCGCCTGAGCGAGCGACCCGGCGGGCTTTCATGCGGACGTACGGAGGGATGTAGCGGCCTCGGTGGCGGAAGTGGCCGGGAGGGGCGGCGGGGTCGCCTCGGTAGGGTTCGCGGAGGTCTTCGATCACGAAGCCGCTGCGGCACAGTCCGCCGATGATCTGGTCGAGACGATGCAGGTACTCGACCGTGCCGTCTTCGCGATATGACGTGTCGGCGGTCGGTGGCAGCGGCTTGCCCTCGCAGTAGTACTCGACGCCGATCACGTAATGATCGCGCTGGTCGCGGCGGACGACCTGCAGACTGGTCGGCTGTTTGTGCTGGCTGATGTAGATCGCATCGTCTTTCGCCACGCGAGCGATCTCGCGGTAGACGCGTCCGATGTCCGGGACGTAGCACGTACTGACCGGCTGATGGATCAGGTCGAAGCTGGCTTCTTCCAGCGGCGACAGGTCGTCCATCGAGGTCTCAACGATGCGCACGCTGACGCGGCGGCGTTCAGCTTCGCGACGATCGAGGGCCAGCATCTGCGGGCTGAGATCGACGACCGTGACGTTGGCGCCAGCGACGGCGTAAAGAATCGACTGCCAGCCACCGCCGCCCGCCAGGCACAGCACGTTGAGCCCCTGGACCGAATGCGGCAGCCAGCCGCGTGTGTCGAGTGTGCGCAGCGGTTCGCGAAGTTCCTCGTCCGTCGCCACCTTGGCGAACTGACTGCCGGTATCGGCGAGGTGATTCCACGCGGCGCGATTGCGATCCTGGAACGTCATGAATGCGAGATTTCGTCAAAGTCGGAGAGACGCGGCTACGATTGCTGGTCACGAATTTCGCCGCGGCAGAATTCGCCAGCAGCCGCGAAGCGTCGCAGAAACTCAGCGCCAGTTGCGACCGTAGGGAACCACGACGTTGTAGAGAGTCGTGTTCGGCAGGCTCTGATTGAAGTGGCTTTGATTGTGGAAAGTCTGCTGCGGCCAGGTCTGCCCAGCGTACGACTGATTGTGCCGCGAGTAGCCAGCCTGACTCTGGTTGTGGTGGTTCTGGCCGAAGTTCGAATAGCCAGCCTGGCTCTGGCCATGGTACGAGCGACCGTAGCCGCCGACGTTGCTCCAGAAACGCTGAGCCGGCGGCGACATCTGCCAGGGATAAACGGGAAGCTGCTGCCCCGGCTGGTTCTGCTGTGCCGTGTTCTGAGGGTCTCGTTGCTGAGCCGACTGCTGGGCCTGCTGCACCTGCTGGCCGTTGGCGATCTGGATTGGCAGTCCGGTGCGGCGGTCGATCAACGTACCGGGAGCGAGCTGACCTGGGATCGGGCCGACCGGCGGTCGGATCCAGGGAGCAGCCTGATTCGGGACCTGACCTGGAAGAAACCGGGGACTCTGCACAGCCGAAGACGACGGAACCTGCCAGACGCCGCTGGGCAACTGAACCGCCGGGCTGGCAGGCTGAGCGGGGACCGGCTGGGCTCCGGCAAGCGGGTTGAAGACGTAACCCTGCTGCTGGGCTCCGGGGAAGAACTGGTTCTGAGCCGTCACTGGCGAGGCCGTCAGCAGAGCGAGGCAGGCCAGAAAGCAGAGACGATTGAGACTGGATGACATGCTGGAACCTGTGCTGACTCCGTTTTCACGGAGAAGGCTTCTGGCAGCCCTGCGGAGTACGGCCCTCCGCGGGCCTGAGAGCCCGACCCTCCCGCAAGCGGGAGGGTGGAAGGTGGCTCGCGGAAACGCCCCGGTCGGTCTCCTGCGGGACTGTTTCCGGGCTCTCTCACATCGTATCGACGCTGCCGGTGCAGGCCGCACAACCATCTCGGACGGGCGCCGTGATTACGATCCGGACGTCCGATTTGACCGAAATAACCAGAATAGCTTGTCCAACCGGACCAGAAATGGCCGATGAAACAGGAGCAGTCCGAGTGTGGCTGCGGCATTGCTGCTGTGTTCTGGCGGGAGTTCAGGGAAGGATGACGCCAGAGCCGCTCATTGAGCATGGCAGTGCCACCGTCCGGGAAACTGGTGCAGGATGCGTCCGGTACCGGGGCGGCGAAGCAGCAGTTCGGTGAGTGGAGCCCGCAGGGACGCAGGTTCCTCGAACTGCAGAAGCTGACGGACGGTGCTGGTCGGGACGACCGGTCTCGTCAGGGGGAACAGGGATGCAGAAGGAGAGTCCATCCATGCTGGCGTATCGCAAGTGGGTCCTATCGCTGGGGATTGCCGCAGTGACTCCGGGGATCACACTGGCCGGACCGTTGTCATTCTTCAAGTCCGACCAGTCGACCCAGGAATCACGCGCGGTCGACAATCAGAAACTGGCCGAACAGGTCGCAACCAACCTCCGGGCGGCGAAACTCCGGGGCTTCGACATGGAAGTCGAAGTTCAGAAGGGCGTCTGCACGCTGAAGGGCAAGATTGCCTCGGCGGAGCAGAAGCAGCGGGCCGAACAGGCCTGCCTGGCCGTTGCCGGAATCAGCAAGGTGAACAATCAGTTGAGTGTGCTGTCGGCGACGCCGCCTCAGAACGCTCAACCGCAGGCCGCGGTCGCTCAGGCGGCTCCGCAACTGCCGGTCAGCCAGCCGGCTCAGAGTGCTGCTCCGGCTGCCGCTCCGAAGCTGCCTGCACAGTCAGTCGCTCAGTCGCAGCCTGCCGCTCAGCCACAGCAGCCGATTCAGCAGGCTGTCGCTCAGGGGCCGCAGACGAAGCAGGTTCAGCAGACCGGCTTCTTCGGTCGCAAGAGCGAACCCGCTTCGGATGGCCGTGCTGATCAGCAGCTCGCGAACAACGTCGCGATGGCGGTTCAGCGGTCTGGTCTCCGTGGCCATGAACTCGATCTGAAAGTCCAGAACGGTACGGCAACGTTGTCCGGTCGGGCTGCCTCACCGCAGGACGTCGCTGCTCTGACGCAGATCGTCTCGCGAGTGCCAGGTGTCCGTCAGGTGCAGAACAACGTTCTCGCTCCGGGAATGCGTGCTCCGGCTCCGCCGAAGACGCCGAACCAGCAGGTTGCGGAAAATATCGCGAACGCTCTGGCGGCTAACCACCTGAGCGGTCTGGATATCGAAGTCCGCTACAACAACGGTACGG
This sequence comes from Planctomycetota bacterium, assembly GCA_029977045.1. GTDB lineage: Bacteria > Planctomycetota > Planctomycetia > Planctomycetales > Planctomycetaceae > JAPOLP01. The sequence continues at coordinate 2,751 of JAPOLP010000336.1, read as the reverse complement.
CAACACTCAGCGGCATGGTTCCGCACCCGCAGGTCAAAGAGATCGCTCATCAGGTCACGGCGAGCGTTCCCGGTGTCCAGCAGGTCGCAAACAACCTGATCGCTCCAGCGGCTCCGATGGGTCCGCAGGGTGGTCCGGTTCAGCAGGTTGCTTTCCAGCAGCAGGGTGCTCCGGGCGGAATGCCGCCGATGATGGCTCCTCCAGCGATGGCCGCAGCCGCGGTTGCAGGCGGAGCGTCACACATGGCCTACGACCTGCCGCATCTGCCGGCTTACGCCTGGCCAAGCTACGCGAGCTATCCGAACGCGGCTCAGATCAGCTACCCGCAGGAATACAGTGCGAGTGCCTGGCCGTACATCGGACCGTTCTACCCGTACCCGCAGGTGCCACTCGGCTGGCGTCAGGTGCAGATGGAATGGGACGACGGACAGTGGAATCTCAACTTCCGTCCGCGAACCGAACGCTGGTTCTGGTTCCTCGACTCGAACAACTGGTAAGCCAGACCGGTTCGAGACCAACGGTTAAAAACAAAGCAGCCCGGCTTTCTGCAAAGAGAGCCGGGCTGTTTTCGTTTCGATCCATTTCACTCTCCCGCTTGCGGGAGAGTCGCGGTCTCAGCCGCGGAGAGGGTTTGCACTGGTTAGCTACGGCGAGCGAACAGCCAGCGTGATTCCCTCCCCGACCGCTCGTGCCTCGCATCCGACCCTCCCAGAGGTAGGGTGAAGCAACTACAGGATCGGCCCGATGGTCCACGGGCTGAATTCCTCGTCGCCAATGCCCTGAGCTTCGCTCTTAGTCTTCTCGCCGCTGGCGACGGAGATGACCTTCTCAAATATTTCCTTGCCGACTTCTTCGACCGACGCGCCGTCGAGAATCCGACCGGCGTTGATATCCATGTCGTCGATCATGTGCTCGTACATCGGCGTGTTCGTCGCGATCTTGATCGTCGGCACCGGCTTGCAGCCAAAACAGCTTCCGCGACCGGTTGTAAACACGCAGACGTTTGCGCCGCTGGCGATCATCCCAGTGACCGAGACGGAATCGAAGCCGGGCGAGTCCATCACGACGAAGCCCTTCTGGTCGATCGGCTCGGCATAGCGGTACACACCTTTGAGTGCTGTACTGCCGCCTTTGGCAATCGCTCCAAGCGACTTCTCATAGATCGTCGTCAGGCCGCCCTTCTTGTTGCCGACCGAGGGATTGTTGTCGACGGTGCCGCCGAACTTCGCTGCGTATTCCTTCCACCAGTCGATCAGATCGATCAGTTTCTCGCCGACTTCCCGCGAGACCGCGCGCCGCGTCAACAGGTGCTCGCCGCCGGCGATCTCGGGAGTTTCCGCGAGGATCGACGTCGCTCCGTGAGCTACCAGCAGATCGCTGGCAATGCCGACAGCCGGATTCGCCGAGATGCCGCTGTTGCCGTCACTGCCCCCGCATTCGGTTCCGAGAATGATTTCGGAGACCGGAATCGGCTCTCGCTTGATCGCGTTGACCTCGGGCAGCATGTCGCGGATGACGCCGGTCGCCCGGTCGACGGTCTTCCGCACGCCGCCGACATCCTGAATGTTCATGATCAGCGGCTGCGGCTCAGCGCCTTCACCGGGCATTCGCAGCTGCACCAGCCCATGGTTCTCCGCGAGGAACGATGCCTGTGCCGTTTCGCAGCCGAGCCCCAGCACGATGTACGCGCCAATGTTCGGGTGCTTTGCGAAACCGGCCAGTGTTCGCGCCAGAAGCTGATGCTGATCCCCGCCGTAGTCGTACGCGCAGCCTTCCTTATGCGTCAGCGCGATCACACCATCGATGTTCGGGAAGGCTTCGAGGATCTTCTCGTCGAAGTTTTTCGCGACGTACTTGGAACTCGTCGCCGAGCAGTTCACCGTGCTGATGATGCCGATGTAGTTCCGCGTCGCGATACGACCGTCGGCCCGTCGAATCCCCTGAAACGTCCGTCCGGTGATCGGCTCCGGATCGGGCGGCACTTCGGAAGCGAACGCGTAATCAAGACTCAGCTCGCCGGGCGTCACATTGTGAGTATGCACCCACATCCCCGGCTGAATGTCCTCGGTAGCGAATCCGATCACCTGCCCGAACTTGCGAATTGGATCGCCAGTGCGGATCGCCTTCGTCGCGATCTTGTGCCCGAACGGAACCGTATCGAGCGCCCGCACCGAGCCACCGCGGAATATCTCAGCTCCCTCGGGAACCGTCTGCTTGGCAATCGCGGTGTTGTCATCGGGGCTAAGCACCAGCAGCGAATCAATTGGAGCTGACAAAGTGTAAATCCAGTCGGAGGGAATGAGTCTCAGCGCAAAGACGCCGAGACGCGAAGGAACGCAAAGTTGAACACAAAGAGGAAGTGCAGACGCCAATCAGGTTGAGGTATCCCTAAGTCAGGCAACATCCAGGTTAAGAATGTCATACTTGACACTCCTTCAATTCCTTTGCGAATCTCTGCGACTTCGCGTCTTTGAGCTGCAATCAACCCTGTCATCGCACTGCGCCGCCGTTGCAGTCTCGCTGGCACCAAAAGTCAGGGTGAACTGCATCGCGCCCGGCTGGATTCGGACGGCCTGGGGCGAGGTCGCCAGCGATGTCTGGCAGGATCGAGTGCTTCGAGAAACGCCGCTCGCCCGCTGGGGAACTCCAGAAGACATCGCTAAACTCGCCCGCTTCCTGTCGAGCCTCGACGCGTCGTACATGACCGGCCAGGTCATCAACTGCAACGGCGGCGCAGTGCGATGACAGGGT
>JAPOLP010000379.1 GCA_029977045.1 Planctomycetota bacterium | reverse complement strand
GGCTGGCCCGCGAATACGACGGTGAGGATCTGCTGGCCGAACCGTGGCATCTGCTGATCCCGTTCGGTGCCTCACTGGTGACGGCAGGTTTGCTCTATCTGCTGGTTCGCGGTTTTGGCTTGAGAAACGGAGCGACACCAGAAGTCTTCCGAAAGGGTTTTCGGACGTTTCTCAGTCTCTACTGGATGACGGCCCCTCTGGCGTGGCTGTATGCGATTCCGTTCGAACGCTGGGCGTCACCGGGCGATGCCATGCGTCTGAATCTGGCGATGCTGGGGATCGTCGCCACCTGGCGGGTCGTGCTCATTATTCGAGTGATCGTCGTCGCCTATGGTTTTCGACCGGCATTGGTTGCGAGCAGTCTGGTTCTGTTGTTTGCCGATGCTGTGATGCTTGCCGTTGTGCAAACGATGCCGGTGCCGGTCCTGCGAATCATGGGCGGCGTGCGTCTGGATGAAAGCGAAAGCGTCTTACTGGGAACGGCGTTTCTGTTGACGATCGTCGGGTTCCTCAGTGGCCCCGTGCTGCTGCTGATCGTGCTGGTCGCCGTCTGCAGGCAAAGGGACTGGTTGCCGGTCGAGATTCGGAAACCGCTGCAGATTGATCGAGCCACATGGTTTGTCGCGGTCGCCTCGATTCTGATCTGGATTCCCATTCTGCCCTTAACGCAACCGGAGCAGGCACTGCGACGTCAGGTTGAACACGACCTGCGGCAGAACCGGATTCGCCATGCACTGCTGCTGATGTCACGCCACGGCGCGGAAGAGTTCCCGCCTCACTGGCAACCCCCGCCACACATTAGCTTCGAACGACCGACCCCTGATCTGACGCTTGTGATCAACGAACTGCTGGAGTTTCCCGACGACGAGGTCAGTTCCTGGGTTCGTGACCTCTACATGCGAAAGCTCAGAGACTGGCTGCCGGATGTTTTCAGTTATTACGGGCACCCAACGCCGGAGAAGGTCGAAACGACTGTCGCGTTGCTCGAAAGATTGCCCGTTGCCGAGTGGTACCCTGGCGACGACGCGTACCGAGCAGACGATATCCGTGGTGGTCTGAAGCGGCTGGCGAGCGACGACCGAGGCGACATCTCCACGGAACTGAAGGATCGAATGCGGAAACTGATCGAAGCCATCGAAGTGGCCACTGCCGAGACAGCGGACGCCGGCGAAGATGCGTAACGACTGCTCGCGTCATCGATCACTCGCGTCTGTCGCATGCGCACTACGGTGCGAAGCGGACGCAGTGGATGGGAGGCAGGTGGGTTGAGATGCAGCGCCAGTCATCTCCGCCGTTTTCGCTGACCCACAGCGAACCAGTGGTTGAGCCCATCGCCAGGCGGTCGCCGCTGCCGTCGATGTCGAGACAGTGCCGGTAGATCAGGTCGTAGCAGTGCTGCTGTGGCAGGCCGTTACTGAGTTGTTCAAACGTCTGCCCGCCGTCGCGCGTCCGGTTCACGATCAGACGTCCGTCAACCGGGACGCGGCATTCGTCTTTGACTCCCGGCACGAACCACGCCGTGTTTGAATCGTCGGGATGGACGACGACGGCAAAGCCGAAGACCGACGGCTGCACGTTTTCGAGTTCCTGCCAGTGCTCGCCGCCGTTCGTCGAGCGGAAGATGCCGTTGTGGTGCTGAATCCAGAGAGCGTCCGGCTGCGACGGGCACTGCACCAGGCGATGCACGTCCTGGGCGTTCGGGTTGCCGGCTTCTTCCGGAGGCATGTATTCGTTGCGGAGCCCAGCCGCCCGCGTTTCCCAGGTGTCACCGCCGTCCTTCGTCAGCCAGACGCCGCCGCACGAGAGGCCGACCATCACCTGCTGGCTGTCCTGCGGATGCACGATGACTGAGTTGATGCCGGGGCTGTCCTTTCCGCCGCCGAACCATTGCCAGCGATCGTCGCGATCCCACAGCGATTCGATCAGTGTCCACGATTCGCCGCGGTCGGTCGACTTGAACAACCCTCCCGGAATCGTGCCGGCCCAGAGCGTCCCCGGCTGATCATCGCCGCCGGGAGTCAGCTCCCAGATCTCGTGCAGTTTCGAGAAGTCACGCCGCGCACCGAACTCACCGGCTTCAGCCTGCTTCGCGGCGTCGGCCTCGGTGTAAGGCGGCATCAAAGGCACACCGCATTCAGTCCAGGTCGCACCGTTGTCGTCCGATCGGTGCAGCTTGACGCCGAAGTGCCCGTGACTCAGAGCCACGTACAGCGCGTTATCACGCGGGTCCTGCAGAACCATCGACGCGTTCTCACCGAGGAAGTCGACTTTCGCGATCTCCCAGCCGGAAGCAGAACGTGCGGCCGTAAACAACCCCTTGCGCGTCGCCACATGAAAACGATCAGCCATCGCAGAACCCCGTCATGAGTTGAATGGAACCGAGCCGGCGGTCGGGACTCTACATCGCGGTCATCCGCCTGACAGTGCCTGCATGACGTAAATCTCGTCGGTATCGCTGACTGGATCAGTCAGGCCGTCGCGGTCCTTCACCGGGCGACCGTTGAGGTAGATGACCATGTGAGTTCGCAGTCGGTTCTGGTCGTCGAGCACGTAACCACGCAGCCGTTGATGCTCAGAGAAAACGGCATCCAGTGCGTCGCGGACGGTCTCACCAGCGACGACGGACTCAGGGCAATCGACGTGTCGTTTGAGGTTCGCGGTGAAGACGACTCGCGGCATAGCGACGGACACCGTGTTGAAGAGGGACGGTCGGTTCTCGCTGGAGGCTGCTGCCGGCACTGTGGGCTCGCTCCACTCGACCACAGCCACACCGCCACTCTGACTGCTGAATTCGATCTACTCGTCCTTCGTCGCGCGATTCAGTTCGTGGACGGCGTCGACGATCTGTTGTTCGAGGCCGGCTTTCCATTTCGACGGCATCTGGTAGTAGATCATCGAGCTGTCGCCTTCGTAGCCGCCCTCTTCGAGTACTTTCTCGGACGGGATGTAGGCCATGACGTCGTTGGCGTAGCCGGTCACCCAGGTGCGGTTGTTGCCAAGCTCGCGCTTCAGGCGAATCTGGTATTCGACGACCAGCTCGCCGCCGAGTGCGACCCAGGTCAGGCCCTCGCCGAGTTGCCAGACCTGAACAGGAAACGGATACGTTTCCAGTAGCCGACCGTGTTCGTCCCACTGTTTCAGCAGGTTGGTCGCGCGAGCCTGCAAAAAGCGGCTGCCGGTCTTCTGGACCTCTTCGAGTTCCTGCTTCGAGGGCAGCGTGGCGAACTTGAGATCGATGTCGCGGAAGGCCGTCTTCAACTGGCCGGTGACCGGCTTGAGTTCTCCGTCGTCGAGTACGTCGTCGACGGCTGTCGCGAGCATTCGACCATACTTCTCGGCGAGTTCGATCGTGCGGCGTGGCAGCGGGTTCTGGTCGGCTCCACCACCGGTGAAGAACATCGCGACGCAGTCCGGGTGCCGGTCTTCCAGGTAAAGCTGCGCGAAGCCGGCGTAGTCACCGCACCAGTTGTAAAAGCCGAGCGTCGTGTTGTGGCACGCGTAGCCGAACACGAGGCCTCGCAGCTGCTTACCGTCGGGCGACTCGATTCGCAGCACCGGCACCTGATGGTCGTACGGGCCGATACCTTTGGGGGCACGACGGTTCGCGGCGAACGTCGTGCGTCCGCTGCCGGTTGAGAGTTTCGCTGGTTTGAGGTCTGCGACCGCCGCGTCGATCAGTTCGATCATTCGATCGTTCAGCCACAACTGGTACTCGCGGACCTGCTTCCAGTCGGCGTCCTTCATGTCGAGCATGTAGCTGAGCATGTCGTCGAGCGCCGGGCCGCAATGCGTGTGCGAGCAGGAGAACATCAGGCTGCGACGCGGAATGCCGTGCTTCTTCTCGACGGCCTCAGAGACGGCGCGGACCATCTTGATCGGCACGCCGATCAGGTCACTCGAAATGAAAACGGCAGTCTCGCCGTTCGCGTCGCGGACGGCGGTCGCGCGTGCATAGAGGTCGTGGATGACGCCCTCTGCTGCGTGATCGCGTCCCCCGTATCCGGACATCCACATCGGCTTCGGTGGCGTGATGACAACGCGGGCGACCCCGGCCTGCCATGCGGCAGAATCAGCGGCCTGGGCGGAAAGTGATGCGGCAAACAGAAACGCGAGAGCCAGGAAGAGTCGACGAGACATCGGAAGGAAACTCCAGAGTTGCGTTGAGGGGAGTTTTCGGAAGCTCAATTTGTTCGGGCGTTGTCGCAGATGGGACGGTGGCTGACCAGTCACGGAAAGTTACAGAATCATTTGGTACAGAATCATGATTTTGTGGGACATGATTCTGTTGGCAGTCCTTGTCTGACTTTGAGCGCGGAACTTGCGGGGCTAACCTGCCGGGCCACTTGAGATCGGAGATGTCGAACTCGACCGCTCAATCTGATCGTGATTCTGATAACTGACGGAGTGACCGATGAAGCGTCTGGCTGGTCTGCTGACTGTTGTGCTGCTCGGGGCGGCGCTGGCAATCAATGCGTCGTCGAGTAAGCCGGGGCAGGTTGAGATTGCTCGACTGGATGCCGCGAACTGGGACGAGTTCGCTCCGCAGGGTAAGGAGGTCGACGCGATCATCGGCGACGTCGTGCTGCGTAACGATCACCTGGTCGCCGTGATCGCTCAGCCGCTGGCGAGCCGCAACGCCAACATGACCGTGCGAGACGTCGGCGGCTGTCTGATTGATCTGGCCGTTCGGTGGAACCAGAGCGACCAGCTTGGCGCGTTCTTTCCCGGAGCGAGACAGTTTCCGTATCGATCGTCGGTCGTTACGTCCGGCGGCAAGCCGGTCGAGCTGGCGGAGACCGCGATCACGACGGACAACGGCGCCGTCACGGTTCGATCAGCCGGCAGTGAGAGTCAGCCGACGGTTGAAGTGACTTACCAGCTTGCGACCGACGCGAAGTTTCTGACGGTCACGAGTCGTTTCACCAACGAATCCGACAAGTCACTGAGCGTCGCCCTGACTGACGATCTGCGGGTCGATTCTGGAAAAGAGGACACGGTTAAGTCGCCGAACGGCAGCACGGACCTGTTCTGGTTCCACGATCAGTTCTGGGGCCAGGCCTGCGGCATCGAACCGGTTGGTCTCTCTGTCGAGACCAACAGCAACACGCGGACGTCGACGCTGAAGTACGAATCCGACGCCGGCCAGGCGGTGACGCTGGAACCAGGCAAGAGCTTCGAACTGACTCGGCGAGTTTATCCCGGCACGGACCTGCCGCACGTTCGCGCGATTCATGCGGAGATCAACGAGCAGCCCGTCGGCGAAGTCGAGTTCTTCGCGCTTGATGGTCTGAAACGCCCGATCCGTGATGCTCGCGTCATCGTGCATCGCGGCGACGAACGCTGGGGCATGGTGCTCACTGGTGACGACGGTCTCGCGCGAACGAAGCTGCCGGTCGGCGAGTACAGCGTCAAACTCGAAGCACTCGGCGTCGACATCACACCGTCGAGCGGTGCTCCGACAGTGAACGTCGGCGCGAAGTCGCGGCTGCAGAAGCTGCCGATGATCTGTGACGGCTGGCAGCCAGGCACGGTCGATGCCCGGATCACCGACGACGACGGCAACCCGGTTCCTTGCAAGATCGAGTTCCTGGCGAAGGAAGGCACCGCTCAACCGTGGTACGGCCCCGAGACGGCGTCGTTCGCGACCAACGGACTGTGTTACGCGGCGCACGGCACGCTGATGCAGACGCTGCCGCCAGGGCAGTTCGATGTCGTGATCAGCCACGGTCCGGAGTTCGATGCGATCTTCACTGAGATCACCGTTCAGCCCGGCAAGACGACATCGCTGACCGGCAAGCTCAAGCACGTCGTCGATTCGACCGGCTGGATCAGCAGCGATTTTCACAGTCACAGTTCGCCATCGGGAGACAATACCGGCAGCCAGCTCGGTCGCGTGCTGAATCTCGTCTGCGATCACATCGAGTTCGCTCCCTGCACCGAACACAATCGCGTCGACACTTACCAGCCGCATATCGACCGGCTGCAGATCGGGCAGTTCATCAGC